>NZ_JAMAVT010000029.1:0-62596 GCF_023713665.1 Paenibacillus sp. MER 180
GTTCGTCCTGAGCCAGGATCAAACTCTCCGTTAAAGTTAAGTTTGAACTGCTCATATCTTTTGACGAGGTATTGCTACCTCATTCACAAACGTTGCTCGTTGTTCAGTTTTCAAAGAACAATCTTCAATCCAGCGCTTCGGCTTATCGCCTATTTCGCTTTCGTTCACCGCGTCTCTCAGCGGCGACTCATATAATATATCACGACCACCAATAGTATGCAACAGGTAAAAAATTACTATTTCAATTTTATACAATCTCCCCTATTGAACTGTGCATAAAACCGCTCTACAAAAGGCTTTTTCGTGATTCATATTTCAATTGTCCTCACTTATAACTACCCCATTTCCCCCTGTTTTACACAGCTAAAGGCTATATTCATGATTGTACACAATAATAGCAGCAGCTATCTGCATGCCGCACTAGATCACAAGTAACATCCATCCTATCATCTTCATTCATCCGAGCATACATGTTCTTTCATTTTCCTACATCCAGTGCAAACACCCGACTTCTTCAGTGTAGTCCCATGACACTTCTACATATTTCATCGCTATACCTGATGATTCAACCGCATACGATCACCGTAATTGAAATGAAACTAGTTATTCATTACATCTTTACCTTCTTTCTAATGGAATAGTAGCTATCTCCGAACGAATTAAAAAAGGATCGAACCTAGGCCTAAACCTAGGAGCGATCCTTACTAATGTACATTTATCTTAGTTGCTGCGCTCACGCATGTGAGGGAACAACAGTACGTCACGAATAGACGGCGCATTCGTAAGCAGCATAACGAGGCGATCTACACCGATACCAAGTCCACCTGTTGGCGGCATGCCGTATTCCAATGCACGAATGAAGTCATCGTCCATTTCATGTGCTTCATCGTTACCATGCTCACGCTCTTCCAATTGCGCCTCAAAGCGTTGACGCTGATCGATTGGATCATTAAGCTCTGAGAATGCATTTGCATGTTCACGCGCAACGATGAACAACTCGAAGCGATCTGTGAAGCGTGGATCCTTGTCGTTCTTCTTCGCAAGCGGAGAAATTTCAACCGGATGGCCCGTAACGAATGTTGGCTGAATCAACGTTTCTTCTACGAATTCTTCGAAGAATGCATTCAGAATATGACCGAATGTATGGTGCGGCTCTACCTTCACATTATGTTCCTTCGCAACACGATGCGCCTCTTCGTCTGTCATCTGTGCGGAGAAATCAACACCTGTCACTTCTTTAACTGCATCCACCATCGTTACACGGCGCCATTGCGGCGTCAGATCAACTTCGTGGTTCTGATACTGAATCTTCGTTGTCCCCAACACTTCTTGCGCAATATGCGCAACCAGATTTTCCGTCAGGTCCATGATATCGTTGTAATCTGCATATGCCTCATACAATTCAATCATTGTGAATTCCGGATTGTGACGTGTTGAAATCCCTTCGTTGCGATATACGCGGCCTATTTCGTACACTTTCTCCAATCCGCCCACGATCAAGCGCTTCAAGTGGAGCTCAATCGCAATACGCATGTAGAGTGTCATGTCGAGTGCATTATGATGCGTGATGAACGGACGTGCTGCCGCACCACCAGCGATTGCATGGAGTGTTGGTGTCTCCACTTCCAAGTATCCATGGGAATCCAAATAGCGACGCATCGATTGAATAATACGCGAGCGAGTGACGAACGTCTGCTGAACATCCGGGTTCATAATCAAGTCAACATAGCGCTGACGGTAACGCATTTCCACGTCCTTCAGGCCATGGTATTTCTCTGGAAGCGGCAAGAGCGACTTCGACAAAATCTCAAGCTCCAGCACTTTAATGGACAATTCACCTGTCTTCGTCTTGAATACCGTACCACGAACACCAATGATGTCACCTAGGTCAAGCAGGCTGTAAGCTTCAAATTTTTTCTCATCGATTGTATCTTGACGAACATAAATTTGAATACGGCCGGACAAGTCCTGGATGTGCGCGAAGCTAGCTTTACCCATGCCGCGCTTAGCCATGATACGTCCTGCAAGGCTAACCTCTACACCTGCTTCTTGGAGCTCATCCTTCTCCATCCCATCATACTTATCGAGCACTTCTTTTGCAGTTGCTGTACGCTCATATTTTGTTCCGAACGGATCTACGCCCAGCTTGCGAAGCTCGTCCAATTTGTTGCGGCGAATTTGCAGCAATTCACTTAATTCCGTTTCTTGATTGACGACGTCCGTCATTACACTCCACTCCTTGTATAATTAAATCGAAATATTCCATGATGTATGATAAATGCTTGGGAACGGCACTTATGCTTTCACGTTCTTTCATTTCTTTTCATGAAAAAAAGGGGACAATGTCCTCACTTCCTCACACCGCCGATTGGTGAAAAAAGCTTCCATGTATGGAAGCTTTCATCCCAACTTCTCATGCTTGACGCCACAAGATGCTTAGCCGCAGCCGATTAGCGCTTAATCTCGAGAATTTTGTATTGAATCACGCCTGCAGGAACGTTCACGTCCACAGTTGTGCCCTTTTGCTTGCCCAAAATTGCCTTGCCTACCGGGCTTTCATTCGAAATCCGGTTCTTCAATGGATCGGATTCAGCAGTACCGACAATTGTATATTCCATCTTGTCGCCGAATTCCAAATCCTCAACGATTACCGTCGAACCAATGCTTACAAGATCTGTGTCAATGTCATCGTTGTTAATGATCCGTGCGTTGCGAAGCATTTTTTCCAATGTAATGATACGACCTTCAATGAATGCTTGTTCATTCTTCGCATCTTCATATTCGGAGTTCTCGCTGATGTCGCCGTAGCCGATCGCTACTTTAATCCGCTCTGCCACTTCACGACGTTTAACGGATTTGAGGTTTTCAAGCTCATCCTCCAGCTTCTTCAGACCGTCCTGGGTCAGAATGACTTCTTTATCGCTCATCTTACCGATTCTCCTGTCATGATATATTTCGCATCCAGCCTCAGGGCTGCTAACAACGATCGATGCGAATGCAGCCGATGCGAATGCTATAGTTCATCATATGGCTTGATTGCCACATCATGACTCCACAACTTGGTCGTTCTTTGTCATACATAGTCGTGTAATATACACCAAGCCCGAGGCCAATTTTCTATTGTTGAATTATATGGGATGGATTTGCAAAAGTCAATGAGACCGTACATGCCCTTGAAAACGCTTCGATCCCCTGAACATGCGCCCGTAACAGCTTCTATTGCAGCAATTACTGAACCGTTGATTCAGCTTCTTGCTTCTCATTCACTTGACGTACATACTCCTCCAGCATGCGGGCAACTTCATCACGGCGTGTCTCTTCCATGATGGCATCCTTCACACGCGCGGCAGAAGGCAATCCCTTCAAGTACCATGCCAGATGCTTACGCATCTCCTTCACCGCAACCTGCTCCCCCTTAAGTGCAATGAGGCGATCCATATGAACAAGCGCAATACGAACTTTCTCTTCTGCCGACGGATCTGGGAGCAGCTCTCCTGTCGTCAAATATTCAATCGTGCGATACAGCATCCACGGATTGCCGAGTGCACCGCGTCCAATCATGACGCCGTCGCATCCCGTCTCTTCCAGCATACGCTTCGCGTCTTCCGGAGTGAACACATCCCCGTTGCCGATAACCGGAATCGAGACATTTTCCTTAACTTGGCGAATATAGCTCCAGTCCGCTTGACCCGTATACAGCTGCTCGCGTGTGCGCCCATGTACACTGACCGCTTGACCACCAGCACGCTCAACAGCTTTGGCATTCTCCACTACATAAATGTGATCGTGATCCCAGCCGATTCGCATCTTCACCGTAACCGGTTTATCTACAGCATCAACAACGGCCGACACCATCTCATAGATCTTCTCCGGGTTAAGAAGCCAGCGAGCGCCTGCATCGCATTTTGTTACCTTCGGTACAGGGCAACCCATATTGATATCAATAATATCGGCATTTGAATCTTTATCGACAATTTTGGCAGCTTCAACGAGAGATTTGCGATCCCCGCCAAAAATCTGCAGACTAAGCGGCTTCTCCCTATCATCTACATACAGCATCTCACGAGTACGCTCATTGCCGTGAACAAGCGCCTTGTCACTAACCATTTCTGCGCATACGAGTCCGCATCCGAATTCCTTCGCAATGAGGCGGAAGGCAGGGTTGCACACCCCAGCCATGGGCGCAAGCACGACTTGGTTTTTCATTTCTATATTTGCAATTTTCAGCATTGCTCGCACTCCTTTCAACTCTATCCCTATCCATATGGCTGATATGCCACACGGTTATCTATACAAAACAGGATTACCAATGTTCCATTTTACCGAAAGGAACCCGGTGATGCCAGTTCATCATGTGAAATATTTAATTGCTTGCATATTTCTTTCATTATCTGCTCATCAATCTGCCGATTTCCCCGCTCAATTTCACCGAGCACAGATACTGAGATGCGCACGCGTTCAGACAGCTGCTGCTGCGTCAATCCCCGAAGCTTGCGGAAAGCCCGGATTCGCTTGGCCACTTGCAAGGACTCCACTTCCGAATACCTTCCTTCCCATCCAGTGTTCCCAAGGCATGATGAACGAATGCGTGCAATTCGACAGCCGACTCCGGAACAATATCAGCAAGCGGCACGAGTACGAACAGCCGCTCTCCCATACGAGGATGCGGCAATGTAAGCAGGTCGGTATTCCATGAAGTATCGCCCATCCATAGTAAATCCAAATCAATGACGCGCGGGCCCCAGCGAATATCCCGCACTCGCCCCATTTGCTTCTCAATCGCAAGCATCGCCATCAGCAGTTCATCAGGCTGCAACGTTGTCCGAACACAAGCTGTCATGTTTAGAAAGGCAGGCTGATCCTCATATCCAACCGGATCTGTCTCGTAAATCGCAGAACATCGCACAACTTGAATCTTCTCCTGAGCTTGAAGATGTGTCAACGCATCATACAAGGCCCGCTCCCGCTCACCAATATTTGCACCTAGTGCAATATAAGCAGTCTGCTCTCCAGTATGTGTCACTGGATTGTAATCCATTCCTGCTTTCTCAAGCTCGCTACCGGAGAAATCCGTCTTCATTCCATCCATCTGCTATGCCCCGCTCCCGCTTGAACTCGATTCCGCCCGTACTCTCGTCATCTCAATCGTTACGCCTTGGAAATGTATATCGAACGGCGGGTTCGGCTTCGTTACGCGTACTGTTGCTTCTGAAATCAATGCATATTGCTCCAATAGGACGGCTGCAATACGTTCTGTCAATGCTTCGACAAGCTGATAGGACTCTTCTTCAACAATCTGCTTCACTGTATTATAGATTTCGGCATAATTGATCGAATGCTCAAGCTGATCAGATTTGCCAGCCGTGCGCAGATCTATTTGCAAGTCAAGATCGACAATCCAGCGCTGACCCAATCTCCGTTCCTCTTCGAATACACCATGCCGCCCGAACAATTCAATCCGATGCAACTGCATACGGTCAGGTTTCGATACTTTCGTATTCACCATGAATATACTCCCCTTCTATGCCAAAATAGGGTAATGTCACACCATTACTTCTCTGCGGCTCCATTCCGTTCTCTTGGATACAGCATAGCATCACACATCCGAACGGTCTGAACGATTTCTGATACATCGTGTACCCGCACAATTTGGCAGCCTTGGGCTACTCCCAACACAACCGTAGCTGCCGTCCCTTGAATAAGAGCATCCACTGGAAGCTGCAGTGTCTCACGGATGAACCGCTTGCGTGAAGTTCCCAGCAATACTGGGTACCCAAGCTCAACAAGCTCATCCAAATGATGCATGAGTTCCAAGTTATCCTCGTAGTCCTTGGCAAAACCAATCCCCGGATCCAGCCAAATATTTCGTTCTTCGACACCTGCTGCCTTGGCAATCGCCACACTCTCCAGCAAATCCCGCTTCACATCATCCACATACTGCTCATAATTCCGTTCAGGACGGTTATGCATTAAAATGATGGGACAGTCATAGGAAGCTGCAACACGTGCCATCTCCGGCTCCCGCTTGCAGCCCCAAATATCATTCAAAATATGAGCTCCCGCTTCTAACGCTTGTCTACCGACTTCCGCCTTGTACGTATCGATGGACAATGGGATATGAGGCATTGCCTCATGAAGCGCCTCTATAACGGGAATAACGCGGCGCAGTTCCTCTGCTTCTCCGACCGGTTCATGACCAGGGCGCGTTGACTCTCCGCCTATATCGATAATGTCTACTCCTTGCGCGACCATTTCCTTGGCATGCTCGATTGCACGATCAATCCGATCATAACATCCTCCGTCGGAGAAGGAGTCCGGCGTAACATTCAATATCCCTTGCACCAAGGTACGGTTGCCCAGTATTAATTCTGCTTGATTCCATTTATACGTGTGCTTCCAAAATGTTGGCTGCAACATATACGCATCCCCCACCCTGCCATCGTAGTGATCCAACTTAAAATTTCTTATCCCGTCGTCACCTGACATATCGGAACTTACTATTCGCAAGTTTCATGCACTCTCTAAATCAATCTCGTTTACCTACATCCTGTGAACTGTAGAGGTGCGATACAGATTCAGAAGCTCACGCGTACAAGTTCCTATCCGTCCGTCGCCCACCTGTCTCTTCTCACCTTCCGCATCGACAAGAATCGTCACCGGTACAAGTTCCTGAATGGAGGTTGTCAGGAATACTTCATCTGCCTTCCATAGCTGTTCCCAACCATACTTACCTTCCTCCACATGCATACCTGCCTGGCCCGCCAGCTCCATGACCCACTGCCTTGTAATACCAGGCAGAATGCCGGTCGATACATCTGGTGTGTACAGACGACCATCTTGAACAAAAAACACATTGCTCACGATGCCTTCGGATACATGTCCATTGCAATCCAGCATGAGCCCCTCAGCTCCTAATACGGATGAATCCATTTGTGATAACTCCCGCTTAGCGACGATATTATTCATATATTGTCCCGACTTAAAGCGAACGTCTGTCTCGGGCCCGCTCCGCCGTGTACGAAGCAGTTGCAATGGCTTGCCGCATTCATACATTTCTTCCTGCAAGGCAGGCAGCGACTTCACAAGCACTAACACATTCGGATGCGTATACGCTTCCTGTGGCAGGCCAAAACCATTCTCGCCCGCACTTAAGGTGTAACGAATATATGCCTCCATCAGGCCGTTCGCATCCATCACTTCTCGAATATGACGTTCAACCTGCCCCATATCCACTACATAGTCGATACCAAGCACTCTGCAAGCCGATGTCAACCGCTCCATATGCCGCTCCAACAAGAAGGGCTTCCCATCGTAGGTGCGCATCGTTTCAAACAAGGTCATGCCGTATAAAAAGCCGTGGTCCATGACAGAAACCGCGGCTTGATCAACAGGTACTACCTTCCCATTCCAACCGATAACATCCATTATACGCTCGCCTTCGACTTTAAAAAGTTGCGCAGCATCTGATGCCCGTAATCCGTAATGATCGACTCCGGGTGGAATTGGACACCTTCAATCGGATATTCTCTATGCCGAAGCCCCATAATTTCGCCTTCTTCCGTAGAAGCCGTAATCTCGAGACATTCTGGCAGCGACTCCCGCTCCACCAATAAGGAATGATAGCGAGTTGCTGTAAACGGGCTTGGCAACTCTTCAAACACCGACTGTCCCTCATGATAGATTGGGGATGTCTTCCCGTGCATCAATCGCTGTGCACGGACAACCTTCCCGCCGAATGCCTGTCCAATTGCCTGATGACCTAAGCATACACCGAAGATAGGGATCTTGCCCTTGAAATGTGCAATGACATCAAGTGTTATTCCTGCTTCGTTCGGGGTGCACGGCCCAGGTGACAGCAGCAGATGATCCGGTTGCAGCTTCTCAATACCTTCAATGTCGATTTCGTCATTGCGGTATACTTCCACCTGCTCCCCAAGCTCCCCTAAATATTGAACCAAGTTATACGTAAAAGAATCATAATTGTCGATAACAAGTATCATGCTAAGCTCATCCTCTCTCGGCCATGCCTGGCGGCATGCCTTACCTAATCTAGTCTCCCCGCTCCATCATGTCGCGTTCGCTCAACTGTACTGCCTTCCACAAAGCCTTCGCCTTGTTCCAGCTCTCCTTATATTCACGCGCTGGATCGGAATCAATAACAATGCCCGCTCCCGCCTGAATATGACCTACACCATCCTTCACGGTCATGGTGCGGATAATTATATTAAATTCCATGTCGCCATTATAGTCAATCCAGCCGAATGATCCCGTATATGGCCCTCTTCGTACTGGCTCCAATTCTTCGATGATTTCCATCGTTCTCACTTTCGGAGCTCCTGTAATCGTCCCTCCAGGGAATGTCGCTCGCAGCACGTCGAAGGCGTCTTTGCCGGCCGCCAGCTTCCCTTTCACCTCAGAAACCAAATGCATAACATGCGAGTAATATTCAATTGTCATTAACTCATCCACCCGCACAGAGCCGTATTCCGATATGCGTCCAACATCATTGCGCTCTAGATCAACGAGCATAATATGCTCGGCCTGCTCCTTCTCATTCGTACGCAGCTCTTCTGCCATGCGGGCATCCTCTTCCGGGGTATGCCCTCTCCGTCTCGTGCCTGCAATCGGACGAGTGCTCACTTCCCCATCCTTCAGGCCAACCAGGAGCTCGGGGGAACAAGATACAAGCTGGAAGTCAGGGAAACGAAGCAGTCCCATGTATGGAGATGGGTTAAGCACCCTCAACCATTCATAGAGCCGTTCCGGAGTTTCACGCAGCGCGCGCATCTGTCTCATGGACAGGTTTACTTGAAAGACATCACCTTGACCAATATATTGCTGAATCTGCCGTACAGCCTCCTCGAAATCCCCCTTCGGGAATGCCGTCTGTACACCTTCCAGCACATCCACATCGAGAAGATTGCCTTCCTTCAGACAGCGGCGACGAAGCTCAGCGGCCTGCTTCGCCTCATCCGTACGGCAAGATTCCCACCAGACATCCCAGCGCTTCTTCAACTTATCTGCACGCTGGTAAGCAATCTCATAGTGGATAGATACCCATTCCTCATATCTGGATTCGGCGGTCTGAGTGGAGGACTTATCCTCCTTCATTTGGTGCTTGTACGCAGGTGAGGCGCTTGGATCAACCTCCGTCATTACCGCACAGTATAGCGCTTGTTCCTCATGATCGACAATCCATAGCTCATTCATTTGCATAAACACATAATCGGGAAGATTCAAATCATCCGCCGCCAATTCGGGGAGCCGCTCAATGGATCTAGCAATGTCGTAGCTTATATAGCCGACACATCCCCCAGTGAACTTTGGAAGCCCCTCTATGCGCGGCCCACGGTAAGGCGACATCCATTCCTTCACCAAATCTAACGGAGCTCCCTCGCGTACCTGTTCATTTCCGTCTGACAGGACGATGTGTGCAGAATACCCCTTCCCTCTAATCATAGATACGGGGTCTAACCCCACAATCGTATAGCGCCCACCCTTCCCACTCTCCAGTACGAAGGTGCTCTGCCCTGCATCTGCCCATGCCGATTCCCAAGAAGGAATGTGCGTACTTCCTGCCTGCAACTCATACTTAACCACGTACGGAAGGATCGTGTATTGATTATCGATATAGCAGCGCCATTGCTCTTGTGCGATAAGCGCCTGTCCACTTAGTACTGTTGATTGAACCATATGACCACCTCTTCACCCTAGTCCATCATTCCTGCTTATCGATCCCAACTTTCCTTGGATGATAATCATTATCGGATTACTGATTAGTATAAACAATGAGACTACGGATGAAAAGATGAACCACTTACATTTTCTGCATTTTCCTTCATATAAAAATCCCCCCATCTCAGCTATCGTACAGAAGCATTATGCTTCCAAGTACACAGTTGGATGAGGGGATGTATTCATTCCTTAATCTTCAAAATTAAATAACGCTGTGCTTAAATAACGTTCGCCGTTGCTTGGTACGACTGCAACAATACGCTTTCCGGCTCCCAATTCCTTCGCAAGCTGCAATGCAGCATAGATCGCTGCCCCCGAGGAGATGCCGACTAAGATGCCTTCTTCCTTCGCAACACGGCGCGCTATCTCAAATGCGTCTTCATTCTCAACCGTAATAATTCGATCATAAATCTCACGGTTCAATATATCAGGTACGAAGTTTGCCCCAATCCCTTGGATTTTGTGCGGGCCTGGCTTGCCTCCAGACAATAATGGAGATGAGGCTGGCTCTACTGCTGCAATTTGAATGCCGGGGAAGTTCTCCTTCAGCACTTCACCAGCACCAGAGATTGTCCCCCCTGTGCCAATGCCAGCGATAAACGCATCCAGCTTGCCATCGAGCGATTGAATCGCTTCAACAATTTCTGGACCTGTCGTCTCCCGATGAATCTTGACGTTCGCTTGGTTCTTGAATTGTTGCGGGATAAAATAAGTAGGGTTCTCTTGTGCCAGCTCTTCAGCCTTGCGAACCGCACCATTCATTCCTTCTGCCCCCGGAGTAAGCACAAGCTCAGCCCCATATGCGCGCAGGAGATTGCGGCGCTCAATGCTCATCGTCTCAGGCATAACCAATATGGCCTTATATCCCTTCGCAGCAGCTACCATTGCAAGCCCAATGCCCGTATTGCCGCTCGTAGGCTCTACAATGGTATCTCCCGGCTTCAATATGCCTTCCTGTTCGGCTACCTCGATCATACTTATTGCGATCCGGTCTTTGACACTGGAGCCCGGATTCTGATATTCCAGCTTCACATAAATTTCGGCGCTATCTTCTGGTACAATTCGATTCAGGCGTACAAGTGGAGTATCCCCGATTAGTTCGGTCACGCTATTGACGATTCTTGGCATAGAGAGCCCTCCCACAGGTTAATAGGAATTGAAATATTTCCGACTAATTCACTAGGTTTTAATTTATATTAGCAAGCCGATAGTCGAATGTCAATAGACCTACTCAAAAATATTCCAAGTTTTCTCGTTCTCTGTCTGAAAAACAACAAAAAGCCCGCCCGAATAAATCATCTTATTCGGACGGACTGCTATTCATGTCACCACTTACTGTGATGAAAAGGCTGCATCTGCAATTGCCGCGCCGTATTTCTCTCGGAGCGCTTTTCTCCATTGTACTAATGGAGGAGACTTCTCCAGCGCGATTTCTTTGCGAATACGCTCACGCATCTCATCATGTTGTTCAGGCCTTACTTCCTTCTTGCCAGTAAGCTGGATAATCGCATATCCATCCTTAATCTTAACCGGCTTCGAAGTATCGCCTACTTCCATCAAGGACACTTGGTTCAGTTCCGCGTGATCGATGAATGGATCATCCTCATCAATCCACCCTATTCTCCCACCCTGCTGTGAAGAGAAGGAGTCAAGAGAGAACTCACCTGCAAGGAAACCGAAAGATTCGCCTTGCTTAATGCGGCCAATAATTGCTTCCGCGTCAGCGACGTTCGATACTGTGATATGTGCCATTTGATAGGAGTTGATTGGCTCGTATTCACCCTTATGTTCACGCATGTACTCGTCAATATCATCATCACCGATATCAATGCCGTACGTTGCGATTTTTTCCAATAGAAGTTGATTGCGCATGTCTTGGCTTAATTGTTCCGGACTCATTCCTAGTTGTTCTTTCATCGCTTGGTAATAAGCCTCTTCACTTTCATAACCCTTCATTTGACGCTTAATCTCTCGGGTGACTTCTTCAGAAGTCACCTCAACCCCGAGCGACTTCGCTTCCTGCTCAGCCGCTCGGTTCGTCAGCATCTGCTCCAGTACTAACCCACCGTACTGCTGCTCCAATTCTCTGTTCCACTCTGCACGCGTAATCTTATGCGACCCAACTGACGCAACGACTGATGAGGAATCGGATGAAGCAGGCTCGGGGGGCCCGACCGGAACATCGAGCCGTGAAATAAGTATGCCTGCAAGCACGATCACACAGGCAAACAATACAATAATACAGCCCCATAAGCTCTTGACTTCTCTCGTCATATCGCTTGCTTCCCTTACCTCATATTTCCTTGTAGCACGCCTGTGCTTACACTTACTTTACGATTGCGTCTTCTTCGTTACTGCCGCAGCAGCCAGCTTCTCAAGATCATCACGGTTGAAGACATACGCCTCGTTGCAGAAATGACATACAACTTCAGCTTTATGATCCTCATTTATAATCGCTCGCAGCTCTTCCTGTCCTAAGCTAATAAGCGTGCTTTCCACGCGTTCTCTTGAGCATTGGCATTGGAACACAAGCGGCATCCGATCCATGATATGAACATCCTTCACGATCCATGTTACCAGCTCTTCAAGCTCCATGCCTTGATCAAGCAAGGCTGTTACTGGTGGCAATGTGCTTAACGATTGCTCAATCTTCGTTATCTCTTCATCATACAAGCCTGGCAGCAATTGAATAATAAATCCACCTGCATGTAGTACAGAATTGTCAGTGTCTACGAGTACGCCAAGCCCGACTGCGGATGGCGTCTGCTCCGATGTTGCAAAGTAATACGTAAAGTCCTCACCCAGTTCTCCCGAAATAATCGGAGAGCTTCCACGGTAAGGCTCCTTCAAGCCTAGATCCTTCGTAATGTGAATGAAGCCGCTGCGGCCTACTGCTCCCGCAACATCCAGCTTACCTTCTGAGTTGCTTGCTAAATGAACTTGGGGATGTGTCACATAGCCGCGAACCTCTCCACGCGCGTTGGCATCCGCAACGACCTGACCAATGGGGCCATCACCCTTCACCTGTACCGTAAGCTTCTCTTCGCCCTTCAGCATCGCACCCATCATTGCAGCAGCCGTTACTGTACGCCCTAATGCAGCTGTTGCTGTTGGGTATGTACCGTGGCGACGTTGCAGCTCATTAACCAAGTTAGTCGTGCGCGCAGCAAAAATCCGTACCTTTCCACCTAATCCAGTCCCACGGATAAGCATATCCTGCACGGTATCTTGATTGATGTTCTGTTGTTGCTTGCTCTCTTCCATGAGTGCCTCCTGTTGCCTTACATATTTTAAATACGAATGACAGTTTACAACGATTTCTCTATATTATTGGTTACGATTGTAAATGAGACGCAGTCCTTCAAGGGTCAGCAAGGGATTCGTCGTATCAATTGTACGCGATTCGCTTGCAATGAGCTCGGCCAAGCCACCCGTTGCAACGACCTTAGGTTGTGCGCCTAGTTCTTGGCTTATGCGATCCACGATCCCATCAACTTGTCCGGCGTATCCGAATATGATGCCTGCCTGCATGGAATGAACCGTATTGCGGCCAATAACGGACTTCGGCTTCGTCAACTCAATACGAGGGAGCTTCGCTGCACGCTGATAGAGCGCCTCAGTTGAGATGCCAATCCCCGGAACGATTGCCCCGCCCAAGTAATTGCCTTGCACATCAATCACATCAAAAGTTGTCGCTGTACCGAAATCGACAACTACAAGCGGCATCTCACCACCGTATTGGTCGATGGCAGCAACCGCGTTCACGATGCGGTCTGCACCAACCTCACGCGGGTTTTCATATCGGATATTCAACCCTGTCTTCACGCCTGGCCCTACGATAAGCGGCGTCTTGTACAAGTACGTCTCACACAAGAGTTCCATCGTAGACATAATCGGAGGAACGACAGACGAGATAATAACTCCGTCGATATCCTTAACCGAAAGCCCTGCCAGTGAGAATAAGTTGTGGATCATGACACCATATTCATCCGCTGTCGCTTGACGATTCGTAGACAGCCTCCAAAAATGCTGCAGCGTCTCCTGCTGATATACACCTAGAACAATATTTGTATTTCCTACATCGATAACGAGAATCACAGTTCTATCCCTCTTTCTTCGCATTCAAGTCAAGATTGATGTCGACCGTTATAACCATGGAAACGCTTATACGGAATTGACATCGACACCGATCAACGCTTTGCCGCGAACGGTAGAGCGTGAACTCGCCCGTTGCTTCAATCTTGATGTATTCTTTACGCAACTAGCAGGAAAGTAGAACACCTGCATGACGCATCATCAACGGTGGCAACGTTGTACGATGACAGGTTATAGTACCGCTCGTACCAACAGAACTTCCATCATTCCATCAGACACGAGCGCCAACACCCAAGTGAAAAATCTATCATGCAGTACGGCACGAAAACCGTCATTATGATCTGCACGTATGGACTCCCACTTGTTGTAGTCATTAACACTTAATTTACACAACGCCTATGGCTGTGTCAATTCACAATCGAGACTGCGCCAATATTTCAATAAGCATAAAAAAAGAGTGCACGCTATGGTGCACTCTTTACAATCGCCGAATCGGCGAATGAGGGCTATTCTATTGGTTGTTGTTCTTGTTGTCATCCGGATTGCCTGTGGCATCTGTATTCGTCTCTGACTGCTCGGAAGGAGCATCTGGACGTTCAACCGCCTGTGGCTCATTGCTGCGGAAGTCCTCTGGAGAGGTTCCGTTCGGAATGTCGCCTTCCGGCTTAGCATCAGCTGGGGAATCCCACTGCGTAGGGCCAAGCTTCTCTGGCTTGCCAACAAGGTTCACCTTCACATCGCCAGTTGTCTCAATAATTGGCGTACTGGAAGATGTGCCGCCTGTCACCGATGTGCTGGCAGAATCATCTCCATCCGACTTCTTATCGGAGATATGGCCATTCTCGATCAATTGCTTGATTTGATCAAGTTCGAGTGTCTCCAACTCAAGCAATGTATTGGCGATGAGGTTCATTTCGCGAGTATGCTTCGTCAGCAATGCCTTCGCACGCTCGTAGCAATCGTTCATGATACGCTGCATCTCCTGATCGATTTCGTAAGCAATCGCATCAGAATAGTTCTGTTCATGACCAAGGTCACGACCAAGGAATACTTCTCCTTGACGGTTGCCGAACTGCATTGGGCCGAGCTTCTCGCTCATGCCGTACTCCATAATCATGCTGCGCACAATTCGTGTTGCTTGCTGGAAGTCACTATAAGCGCCTGTGCCGATTTCGCCGATGAACAATTCCTCAGCAACCCGACCACCAAGCAAACCTGTAACTCTGTCCAGAAGCTCTTGCTTTGTTGTAAGCATACGATCTTCCTTCGGCAGCATGATGACGTATCCGCCAGCACGTCCGCGAGGAATAATCGTAACCTTGTGCACCATATCTGCATGTTCCAAGAAGTATCCGATAATAGTATGACCGGCTTCATGGAACGCGACAATACGTTTTTCTCGATCGCTGATCATGCGGCTGCGCTTCTCTGTACCTACGATTACGCGGTCGATTGCTTCGTCCACATCTGTCATCGTAATGTCTTTATGGTTTTTGCGCGCTGCAAGCAATGCTGCTTCGTTCAGCAAGTTCTCCAAGTCGGCACCCGTAAATCCAGTTGTACGCTTGGCAATTGTATTCAGCTTCACGTCCTTGTTCAGCGGCTTGTTGCGCGCGTGAACCTTCAATACAGCTTCCCGGCCCTTCAAGTCAGGGCGATCCACTGTGATTTGACGGTCGAAACGACCTGGACGGAGCAATGCTGGATCAAGAATATCTGGTCGGTTCGTTGCTGCGACAATGATAATTCCTTCATTGGCGCCGAAGCCGTCCATCTCGACGAGCAATTGGTTAAGCGTCTGCTCCCGCTCGTCATGACCGCCGCCAAGACCGGCGCCGCGCTGACGACCAACAGCATCGATTTCATCAATAAAGATAATACAAGGAGCATTTTTCTTCGCATTTTCGAACAGGTCACGCACACGGGATGCACCGACACCGACGAACATTTCAACGAAGTCAGAACCTGAAATGCTGAAGAAAGGAACTCCTGCTTCGCCTGCAACAGCACGTGCAAGCAATGTCTTACCTGTACCTGGAGGACCGTTCAGAAGAACGCCCTTCGGTATGCGTGCGCCGAGTGCTGCGAACTTGCGCGGATCCTTAAGGAATTCGACGACCTCGACCAATTCCTGCTTCTCTTCATCCGCCCCTGCAACATCCTCGAAGGTAACACGCTTCTTCTCTTCATTATACAAGCGAGCACGGCTCTTGCCGAAATTCATGACCTTGCCGCCGCCACCCTGAGCTTGATTAAAGAAGACGAAGAACAGGATGAACATGATCACAAATGGAATGAAGGAAGTCAGGACCGTCAGCCATAGGCTTTGCTCCTCCATCTTCTTCCACGTAAGCTTGAGGGATTGCTGTGCCGTATCGGCCTTCATAATCTCCTCAATAGCTGGTGAGCTATCTGGAATATACGTTACGAACTGCTGAGATTTCTGTCCATCTGGAATTTTCTTATATTTACCGATGACCAAATATGCCCGACCTTCATATTGAATCGTCATTTCGTCTATATTGTTGGCCGCTAACTCTTTGCGAAACTGGTCATATCTCGGGGTTTCCGTGGCTTCTCCGCCGTTGCCAATGAATTGGACAATGCCGACCACGACTAGAAAAAGAATCAGATAAAAACCAGAGTTCTTAAAAAAGCGATTCATCCCCAACCTCCTCTCAAAGACACGAAATTATTGTATCATAGCACGTATTGCCATCACAACTTGACCATCTAAGCGATGAGAATGAATGATTCTACACCTCGTCGGAATAAATCTCACGCTTCAATACGCCAATGTATGGAAGGTTGCGATACTTCTCTGCAAAATCAAGTCCGTACCCAACGATGAACTCATCCGGCAGAACGAAGCCTTTGTAGTCTGCTTCCATATTAGTGGTGCGACGCGCCGGCTTATCGAACAGAGTAACTACACGGATCGAGTTCGCCTTGCGACCCTGAAGCACCTCAATTAAGTAACTGAGGGTCAGCCCTGTATCAATAATGTCCTCCACAATGAGAACGTCGCGGCCTTCAACCGATACATCCAAATCCTTCATAATACGCACAACGCCCGAAGACTTCGTCGATGCGCCATAGCTGGATACCGCCATGAAGTCCAATTCCAACGGTACTGTAACATTCTTAACCAAATCGGCCATAAAAATGAACGCGCCCTTGAGCACGCAAATAACGAGTGGACATTTACCAGCGTAATCGCGGCTAATCTGTTCACCCAATTCCTGTACTTTTGCTTGAAGCTGTTCCTCGCTAAATACTACCTTCTCAATGTCGTTATGCAATGATGGGCCCTCCTATTGTGAATACTCAATCTTATGTGAACGTTAATCGTTCCATGCGGCAAGCCAATGACCGGCTATGTCTTCGTTACCTCATGGATGGACAGATCGCTCATGGGCTCCGCCCTCCAGTGCAAAATGAACGACCGCTTGTGTCGAAGGCTTCACATATGCCGCATTAGAACGCCGCACTCCAGGTATCCACACAATGTGTCCGTTCGCGTCCGCAACAAGAGGAATCGTGTCACGCAATGACGGCGCGATTTTCAAGTCAACGAACATATCTTGCACTTTTTTGCTGCC
Source organism: Paenibacillus sp. MER 180 (assembly GCF_023713665.1). Classification (NCBI taxonomy): domain Bacteria; kingdom Bacillati; phylum Bacillota; class Bacilli; order Caryophanales; family Paenibacillaceae; genus Paenibacillus; species Paenibacillus sp. MER 180. The sequence continues at coordinate 17,433 of NZ_JAMAVT010000029.1, forward strand.
ATTTAGTCCTTGCACCCGCATCCGATCTCCCGGCTGCCGAGTACGAACAACAAGCGGCCAGCACAGCTGTTCAGCATCGAATGAAGCTTCCCAAGCCTGTCCGTGATGATGTTGACCCGCTGAAAAGCTCTCGCTCCTTCCGGCATCACTGCCAGCCTTCACTTCTGCCACAGCCGTCCACCGCAGTGTGCTGTTGTTATTCGGTAATGACAATTGCCCCATTGCATCGGTTCTATGTATCGTAAAGCCAGTCTTGCAGTCTGCACCTTCTGTAGAATCATGGTGTATCCGAAGCCATAGCAAACGCTCATATTCACGCGCAAATACAATGTCTTGAGCAACATCCACCCTCCACGTAGTCGAACACTCGCCTGCTGCTCTCACTCTTGCTGAGTCAACGGCTTCAAAATCAATCTGATCCGAACCTCGTGTAAGATAATTTAATATTAGTTTAATCAACCTGCGTTGTAAAGCAACATGTAATCCTAGAAAGGTGTTCCGATCAAGAATATATCCCGCCTGCACATGCGGAATAAATAATGCGGCATTGCTGTCACCAGACCTACCATCGTTTACCGCCTTTACGTGACGTTGAAACAACCTGCGGGTCTCCGCTTCCATATAAGCATCTTCATCACGCAGTGAGTCCGCCATCCTGCAGAGCGCTTCAACTAGTCTTGGATTCTCCTCCTCAAGCTGAGGGATAATATCCAGCCGCATCCGATTGCGAAAATAACTGCGCTTGGTGTTGCTGCTGTCGTTCACATATGGAATATCCCGCACTGAGCACCAATGGAGCACCTCCATCTTACGCAGCATTAGCAATGGCCGAACAAAGAGCAGCCCTTCTTCTTCGCGGCTCCACGCCATACCAGCTAACCCAGTGCTGCCTGATCCTCTTATTAAGCGCATAAGTACGGTCTCGGCTTGGTCATCCGCATGATGGGCCAGTGCAACATGAGTAGCTCCATAATGACTGGCAGTACGGATGAGGAACTCATAACGAAGCTGCCTTGCTGCCGCCTGAGGATTAAGTCCTTCCCGCTTCGCTAAGCCAGGAGCATCGACCCGGATCATCTCAAATGGCAGCCCCAATCTTGTCGCTTCCTGCTCGACGAATCTGGCCTCTTCATCTGATTCTTGCCCGCGAAATCCGTGATGAACATGGGCAACAATGAGCCTGCCCGGCTTGCAGTCACTTCGTTCGTTCAATGCAGCCAATGCATGTAGAAGCAGCATCGAATCCGGACCGCCTGATACAGCTACTACCATTACAGCACCTGCACCCCAAAGACCTCTCTTACACCAATCGGCTTCCAATTGCTCTATCCATTTGTCCCAAGCATTGAATTGATCACCGTCCGCTGATTGTCCTGCTGTCATTATTCATCCCCGATTCCCGCATTCATTCAAGCACCTGCATGCTTCCGCAGAAAGCTCCACTCACGTGCAGGTTCATGTCCCGTCTTGCTATGTATGAAGCATACCAAATCGATGAAGCACGTTCAAAATCTGCGTGCTACCAATCGAGCCCGTGAAGCCTGCATTGCATCCATCGGAAGTCGATTGAGTTCACCCGCTACCATTCCGAACATCTTCTTAATAAGTATGTATGTATAACTACGTTGTTCCTACGGATAAGATGCATATGATTGTTACCAATATACCACAATTTAGGCTATGAAATTAATAGGGGATTCCTGTCCACCATGCGATACTAATTGCAAACAAAATAACAGATACAGCAAAAAACCACTTCATCCATAGCGGAGTTGGCCGATATGGCCGCATCCCCGATCGATGCAAGCGGCGACTTAATTCATCCCACATCCGGCATGCTTCTTCCGAATTTGAAAATGTCCCCTTTAACGCATGGACAAGCCATGACTCGTAATGCCGCAGGACAGGATGGGTATGAACAAGCTCCAGCACTTCCTTTACTTCCCGCGTTTGGGGCAATGCCCGTTTCATGCGCTCACGGAGCTCCTTTCCCCCGAGCACCTGAATCGTCAGTATGGCAAATGAGAACAGATCATATCCATCATCTGCGGTACGCGAGCCCGCATGCCAATACCCCCGATCATACATTTCAGTGAATTGCTTTACGCTCTTCCCTCTGCTCGTTAATCCTCCATAATCAACAAGCTCAACCTCTCCGCCATTACCTACAATGACATTTTCCGCCTTAAGATCGCCGAAAACCCATCCATGCCGATGTACATTATGCAGCTTCGCCAGCAGTTTGCTCCCCACTATACCGTACCACCTGGGGCCCTTCTTCCGGATGTAAGCTTTAATACTTTCACCTGGAACATAGCGCATTACATAAAAGGATATACGCTCCCCATTCATATCTGCATCATCTACATCAACAAGGAAGGGGCGATTGTCTTGGTGAGCTGATGATCGGGAGGATGTTCGCCGCTGCTTCTCCAGACTGCCAAGGGCATTCACTTCCGATTGGAGATCTACGGCGTTGGCGCTTATTTTCAACGCAAAGGTGCCTATCGCTCCCCCACGTCCATCATTAGGGGCCGACAGCAGCGTCACCAGATAGACTACCCCATTGGCGCCACTTCCAAGAAGACGCTCAATCCGATAGGCACGGTGATTCCATACCCCATGCAGCACCATGCCTGCCCGCAACTGGTGGTGGGAGTCTCCCTTTTGGGATTTTTGGGATGCTCTATTGAGTTGTCGCCTTTCCTTAAACGATGTAGTCACTCCATACCCCGTCCATTTCCATTCTTTCATGATGATTAATAGGCACCACTTCTGCTTCCTTGTTCACAGTACGAGGTGCCGCAAGATAATAATCTATGACTTGCAGCAAAGCCGGGCCAGTCGGTGTTGTCCCACGCATATTCAGTCGCTGAAACAACTTCTTCGCACGCGTGATCTCATCCGTCCACTCCAAGTCCTGTACTGCTTCCTCTCCCCCATATGGGCCAGGAAAATGAAATACACACAGCTCACTCTTGCCGCTTCGAGCTTGCAGGCTAAGCATTAAATCTCGTATCGCTTCCTCGACTGCGGCCAGCTTCGGCTTCATGCTTGCACTAGCATCAATAAGCAGCGCCACCTTGAGCGCTGACTGTTCCGTCATATCGTCCATGACACGAACCACTTCAGAACGCTTCTCCAGTGGAAGTGCTTGCACGCCATCAGTTGCAGCATCACCCAGAATTAGCTTCAATTCCTTATTCACAGCCTGCTGTATCGTCTGCACTACTGTCTTACGTGTCATCATCTGAATCGTCTGTGACAGCTCATGCGATTGCACGATGCGGCTTACACCACCGCCTGCACTAGCAATCTCCTCAATCTCGCAAGCACCCAATTGTCCAATTGTACCATAATCAACAATGCCGACTACATTGACCGTTATTCCGTTCTCCCTTGCCTCCGCGGCGGCAATGGCGGGCTGAATGCCTACATTGGAGCATCCATCCGTAATGAGAAGAATTTGCTTCATCATCCTTCATTCATCTCCCTATGGTCAACTATGAATCTAGTTCTAGTGTGCCCCATAATAGGAGAGTTTAACCATAGTGTGAGTCCTCCCCTCTCGGGAGAAGTCTTAGAAGCAAATGAGGAATAATCGTTCATTGTCTGTTTATGGATAATCAACTGACAGGCATCGGCCGTTCGATTCGATCACCCCCACTCCAGTGCAAAGTCGCCCATTGTGGTCGATGTCTCGTTACACGCGTGACAACAATGGTCATGTCATCATCAATACGTCCGCCCGAATGCCGGATGACAGTCTCTAGCAGGAGATCAGCAATTTCCTGCGGGTCGTCCGTCTCGAGCTCCTGGATGAGCCGCTTCATCCATAATTCCTTATTAACGGCCGACCCAGGCGCATCAAATACCCCGTCTGTCATCATTACCACGATATCACCCGGTGATAGAGAGGCGTCAACCAGTTCAATTTCAATATCCTGTAATATACCTATCGGCAAATTGTTCGAGGAAACTAAATGAACCTCTTCGCCTCGCTTAATGAAGCTTGGCGTTGAACCACTCTTAATCAACATCGTCTTGGCAGAGAATAAATCGATAATTGCTAAATCTAGCGTAGCGTACACTTCATCAGGAGATCGAAGGGTCAGCACCGAATTGACGGACTTGATCGCCAACTGCTCCTCAATTCCTGCCTGAAGCAGCTGAGAAAGCAAGTGAAGTGCCGTGCTGCTCTCCAAACGCGCCCTCTCTCCATTCCCCATTCCGTCACTTAAGGCAACTGCGAACTTGCCGCTGCCCAGCTCAAGCGCACTAAAGCTGTCTCCCGATAGCATTCCACCTCCCTTGGCAGTACCCGCCATCCCTGTATCAACCTCGAAGGCCTTCGCGGTTACGAAGGAGACAACCCCCTGCCCTTCCGCTCTGGTAATGGATTCGTCCCGTACGGCAATATGCTCGCCCAATATATCTGACAGCAGCGGAGCGATCAGCTTGCGGCATTCATCATATCCTTCCGTGAAGGAATGCACCATTTCAATCTCCACACGCCCAGGATCCAGTGACATGATATCTACACGGTTAACCGACAATCCTAGATCTTCTACGGCCTGACGGATCTGCTCCTCCTGCATGAACAGTTCTCTGCCCTCGCGCTGAATTTCCTTCGCTAAGTCGTCCATGACCTGTGAAACCCCTGATAATTGCTCAGCTACAAACTGGCGACTGTCCTGCAGCTGCCTGCGCCAATGTTCCTCATGCATGTGCCGAATATGCTGATCTCGCAGCACTGTAAGCATCTGATGCGCCCGCAGACAATGTGTCTTCCAAGAGTGAGGGAGCGGCTTGTCCTTCCATGCGAACTCCGGGTTCCCCTCCACCTTTACGAGCATTTGCTTCATCATCGTCATCGTCTGGATCGACTTGCGGCCCCAACATGCCTGCCGTCGCGGGCAGGCCCCGCATGTAACCACAGATGCAGCCTCAATAACTCCATCCTGTAGCTCTTCCTCACTTACCTGCGCAGGTGCATCACCAGCTGTCGTAGGTGCAGCCTGCTTGAAGCTGTGTGACAACTGATCGAATACCTTGGAGAACTGCTGGACACGCTCTGCCGTCATGTCGCGCATGCGCTTCGCATATTCATGCTGTGAATTCGTATGCTCACTCGTCCCTGGGACATACTTAGCCAATGTGCGGCATATGGATTTGGGAGTAAGCAGAAATAGGGCGGCTGCGGCTATTGTCTCCCATGTCGATACCATGACCTGCTCAGGCGGACCAATATAGACCGATAAGATTGCCGTACCTAGCAGCATACCGAAGGCAACTGCCCAGCGCTTCCCTTCCCGAAGCAGTCCTGCAAGCAGACCAGAGAAGGCTAGTACGCTCATTTGCGATAGTGAGCTCGGCTCTGCAAGACCAAGGATTAGTCCAAGCACAACGCCTACTGATGCGCCTAACGGCGCTCCGCCAACTAAGGCAAACAGAAGAACGAAATAGCGTGATAAAATATGATCCAGCTGCATGCCCTGTACACTCCAGCCGACAGCACCTGTCATCATAGAAGCAAGCAGAATCATTAGGCAAATCATTTCATCCACACGAAGCGTATAATTGCGTTTACTCATCGTCAGTACGGGTAGGGCTTGAACAAATACGAGCGTTAAGACGAAGCCAAGCGCCGCATCTGTGACATCCATTGCTAGGGCATACCAAGTAAAAGAGTGTGATAGAAAAGTGACGAACAGCTTCACAATAAGACTAGCCGTAAACACCATCAATGGTGCGATGTTCATATCTGAACGTCTATCATAAGCCTTCCATCCACGATACATGAGGACAATGAGCAGCAGCTGCATCCCCATCATTATTGTAATTTGCTCTGGAGCGAACAAGCTTCCGGCTAACAATGCAGTTCCCACCCACGTAGCCAGCTCCCGGCGCGAGAAATATACAACCGCAAAAAAGGCAGCCGCAAACGGGAATAATTCATTCAAGATCATGGCACGACCAAGAAGGAAGCCGATCAGGACGAACATAATCGTCCATTTGCGCGTACCTAGCATACGTTGGAATCCGTCCAGACGCCATTTGCTAGGAGCATTCATCCATCCGGTTCCTTCTTCCTTGATATCCTGCCAGCCTCTTTTTGGAAATGGAATGATCTTTGTCTTACTCATCATTTGGCACCACCTATTCTATGAATTGTGTGCCTCTCATTATAGAAAAGGTGATAGAAATAGTTTGTCATAAAAAGGAAAGGTGCCAAAAAAACTTTCCGACAAGCGTCGCGAGCGCTTTCCAGTGCAGAATATGTGCGGCGTGTCAGGGGTTTGGGCGAATTTCACTTAAGCAGCTCAGAAGAGGAGATGTCATATTTTTGTCGTTCATCCGCAAGGGTCGACCGCCATTTGACAATAAAGCATACGGAAAGGCGTAAGAACCTGTCGTACAGGCAGGCCGACACGACAAAAAAAGTTTTGCCAGCAATTTTGCAGCAAGGAAACGGCGATCCCGTCAGATTGTGGCGTCCAAATGTCTACATGTTTTGCTTATATGCACACGCAAAAAAACCGCAAAACCGGTTGCCCGGCTTGCGGCTTTATTTACGTTGTCGTCCTGGACGATTACATGCGGCGTGCTCCACGGCCTCCACGCTTGGATTCCGTATTCTTCTTCAAAGAAGAAATGCGTTCTTCACTATCCTTAAGGAAGCGCGACATCTTATCCTCAAAAGAAGCGAAACTAGGCGACTTGCGTCCCCCTCGATCCCGGTTCCCGTGTCCATACCTGCTATTGCCCCCGTCTCTTCCTGGAGGACGGTCCGGACGAGGTCCTCTTGGAGGTCTCTGTTCCGTTACAGGTTTATCGACTGCTTGCTTAATAGACAAGCCGATCTTGCCGTCCTTGTCGACGTTAATAACTTTGACCGTGACTGTATCGTCAATCTTCAAATGGTCATTCACGTCCTTGACATAGTTATCGGCAATTTCAGAGATGTGAACCAGTCCCGTGACACCTCCCGACAGATCAACGAACGCTCCAAAATGCGTAATCCCTGTCACCTTGCCTTCTAACTTGGTGCCCACTTCAATTGTCATAGAATAAAATGTTCCTCCCTTAAAATGTTAAACGGAACATTGCTCAAAAGCAAAAAAGCAATGCTTATGTCGTGATTATACTGTAATGGCGCAACATTGGTCAACCGACGGTTGTCCTGATTTTACGCTCTATTCGTCGTGTTTGCGGATGAGGAGTTCGTCCGGAAGCACCATACCTCGGCTTCGCGCCAATTGCAGTATGTATTCCGTTGTATTGAGCCGATCGACCTCTTGACGCAGATCGTTGCGAACCTGTTCGACTTCGCCCTTCTCCTTCTCACGCGCCTTCAAATCTGAGCGAAGCTCTTCCATCGTGTTCAATTGACTGAAGTACGTATACGTGCCCCACCCTATAAACAACGCCATGAAGATCAGCCACATGCGCAATCTGCGCTTGGCTCCCGCTATTTTGTTATCTTGGTTGCGGCTTGGAGTATGTCTTCGGGATCTAGACACCGACATACGTGCACCCCCTTGTATCAGTAGCTCACGATACACCTTACCCGCTAGCGCTTGCGTCTAAACAGGTCAAGGAACCGCCTCATCTGGCAACGTACACCAATGAGCCACGCGGAAATGCGCTTGCCGGCTGATATCACCCCTTGCCATATGCCCTTGCACCGTTCCGTCATTCTGAATCGGTTCCATAGCGGCATGACAAGCGGCTTGAACAACCATGCGATGAGCAGCCAGAGCGGTCGTAAACATTGTAGCACAATTTTGAGGAGGAACATAGCAGACGATATGAAAAATAATGTAAGTGCTTTTATTCCTGCCCATATCCCTTTGAACGGCAGTACAATAAGCACATACACACACCGCATTGCGAAGTGCCATATGGCCTTTATGGCGGCAACTACCCATTTCACAATCATAACGGTTATTCTGCTAAGGAAGACAGCATACAGCCATGCGCCTGCTGCTAGACCAAGCAGCACATAAAATCTTAATTCTCCCTGATTGCCCTTCACGAGCATTTGGAACACGAATAGCGTCGCTGCCAGCCAATAGAGCAGATCAAATACAGGCAGCGTCCACCGTGGAAACTTGAATTGGCCTGCGACGACACGGTAGCTGTCGAACACCAGACCAAGCGCAAGTCCGCTCATCATCATGAGCATCACGGTCATCCATTGGGTGTGGAGGTTCACTTGAATAACTTACCGAAAAAGCCCTTCGACTTGTCCTGCGTATTCGCATCCAAATAGGTCAGGGAGTTGACCGTACCTTCGATGGCAACCAAGCCTTGTTCCAGGCTCAAATTTTTAATATGCAAATTGTGGCCGCGTATCGTCAAGAAGCCGCATTCTGTATCTAGCAGGAACTCCTCACTGTCGAAGCTCTCTACCTTGCTCACTCCGCTAATCTCGAGGAGCTTGCGGTTCATCATCTTCACTTCTTGGCGCTTGGCCGCTGGCTTATTGAAATCAACCATGGCATGTACCCCTCCTTCTCAACACTAGCTTATGAAGGAGATTGAAGATTAGAACTGCAACTATAGCAAAGAGAGAGGTTTATACTATGAACATATACTCTCTCTTCGCCTGCTCTATTTGTAGTGATTGCTCAGTCGCTTACCAGCATTCATATACTTAGCGATTGTCTACCTTCTCTGGATACATATCATGGTTCATCAATCGATGAGCAGCCATGTCTTCAAACTTCGTTCCCGGCTGGCCATAGTTGCAGTACGGGTCAATCGAGATGCCGCCACGCGGGGTAAATTTGCCCCATACCTCGATATATCTCGGATCAAGCAGCTTAATCAGATCATTCATAATGATGTTCACGCAATCCTCATGGAAGTCGCCATGGTTGCGGAAACTGAACAAATACAGCTTGAGCGACTTACTCTCCACACATTTCGCACCCGGGATATAGCTGATGTAAATGGTCGCAAAGTCTGGCTGTCCCGTAATCGGACATAGACTTGTAAATTCCGGACAATTGAATTTGACGAAATAATCCCGGTTAGGATGTTTGTTGTCGAATGACTCCAAAATGTCTGGTGCATAGTCTGACGGGTACTCCGTCTTTAATCCAAGCTGCTTCAAATGCAATTCTGCTTCATTTCTTCCTGCCATCGTCATTGAATCTCCTTCTGTATCATTATTCGTAGGATAATCTGTAATCCTGCATGAGTTGTACGAGCCATACTTGTATTTAGAAAACCATTCCATCTGTGTAGGTAGAGATAGTCATCGCGCTATACGCCACGCTTGTTGCCCCACACCAATGTGTGCAGCTGAGGCAGCACGCGTATCTGGTTCAAGCGCGGTTCTAAGGCAACCTTATCGATCAACCATTCATATTGTCGAAGCAGCTTCTGTACCAACTCCTCGTCATCTCCGCTATGGACATCCTCATTCCCCGTCTGCATGATGAACGGAATCTCAGGGTATCGTTCATGAACTTCTATCGCATACTCCATGTCATCTTCATTGAACACAACGACCTTCAGGCATAGTCCCTTGCGTGCAGACCGATTCCATAGCTTGCCTACGATCTCATCCAAGCGTGTGAAGTTCGTACCCATCCCAGAGCTTGGCGGCTTCGGAGACAGCGTGACGTCATCAATATCCAAAAGCCAGTCTTGCCAGCGTGATCCCTGTGTCTCTACAGCCGTGCGAACCCCGCGTTCACTGAGACGTTGAACCAACTCGCCCATACCTTCCAGCAAGGCAGGATTGCCGCCAGAGATCGTAACATGCCCATAGCGCCCCTTAGCCAGACGATCCAGCTCTTCAATAACACCATCTGCCGTCAACTGACGGATGTCATCTTTGGCAGAACCATCCCATGTAAAGGCAGAATCGCACCAAGAGCAGCGGTAATCACAGCCGGCTGTACGGACGAACATCGTCTTCTGGCCGACTAGAAACCCTTCTCCCTGCACGGTAGGGCCAAATATTTCCAGCACAGGGATCGTCATTGCTCCATCCACTCCCGTCGTGCTTCTGCATAGCTGGTCGGAGTCTCATAGAGCCGAACAAATTCTACTCTTCCCCCTTCGCATCGCTCTGCGTAAGGTTCAGTTTGCAATGCAACTTGCATTTGTTCATACAACCACACGACCATGTTCTCTGCCGTTGTATTCATCGGTGGGAGTGTTTCATTCAAGTAACGATGATCGAGATAAGGCTCGATTCTATCCTTCCAAATCTCCTTTATATCTCCAAAATCGAGCGCCAGCCCGATTTCATTTACAAATCCGCTTAACCCAAAAACAACCTTGTACGTATGCCCATGAAGGTTTTTACATTTGCCTTCATAAGCATGTAAATGGTGGGCAGCATCGAAGGTGAACTCTTTGCTCACAAGTACCCGGTGGCGGTGATAACGCAACGAATCCTGTGAAATGTTGGCTCCCAGCACTTGCAGCTTATCGACGATACGGAATGGCCCAGGAGTACTCATCGGCTTGCCCCCTCCTCTTGCTTACGTTCCATCAGGTAACATTCAAGTCCTGCCTTGCGCAGCTTGCAGGATGGGCACTCTCCGCAGCCATCTCCCGGAAGTCCGTTGTAGCAAGTTACTGTCTCGGTACGAACGAAATCGAAGGCACCAAGTTCGTCAGCGAGACACCACGTATCTGCCTTATCCAGCCACATCAGCGGGGTATGCAGTACGAATCCATAATCCATTGCCAGATTCAGCGTAACATTGAGCGATTTGACAAATACGTCGCGGCAGTCTGGATAACCACTGAAGTCCGTCTCACATACTCCTGTAACGATATGGCGTGCTCCAATCTGCTTCGCATAGACAGCAGCGAAGGAGAAGAACAATAAGTTCCGTCCTTCCACAAAGGTGCTCGGAAGTTCGCCTTCTTCCTGTTCAATCGCGATGTCGTCTCGCGTCAACGCATTGGGAGCCAGTTGATTGAGCAAGGACATATCGAGGATCCGGTGCGGTACACCCAACTTACCGGCAATCGCCTTCGCATGCTCCAGCTCTGACTTATGGCGTTGTCCATAGTCAAAGGTGATCGTCTCGACTTCCTCAAATCGCTGCAGTGCCCAAAACAGACAGGTCGTGCTGTCTTGCCCGCCACTAAAGACGACGACAGCCTTTCCTTGCTTCCGTCCCGCATGTGCTTGGCTACGGGAATCTGCATTCCAAGCTGCTTCGCCGGCTGAGGAAACGTGGTTGTTGCATAGTTGTTCATTTACTTGCTTCATGTGTTCTTCATCCTTTCCTGTCCCCTCACAACCCTATAAAGGGTCTCCTAAGACAGAAGGCCTGTGCTTGCTCAGGTTGACTGTTCGTTGGCTTTAGCCGATATACAGCTCCTGTAAGCACAAAAAAAGACAGCACTAAGGAAAGATAGCCCTGTAGGATGCTGTCAGCCTTAGTTTTTTATAGAGGGAGATTGCGAACCTCTCCCGTGCTGAAGCACGGAATGTTATGATGTTGAATCCCACCTGAGTGGGATTGCTTATTCCATTATAGCGCGTATGTCCTCCGCATGACAGCACCGTCACTGAATACCCATAATGCTCCATATCAATTAGAGACCTATATACAACTGCTCAACAACGCTGAATGTTTCCTCGCAAATCAAAAGAAGCGGTTCCGTCCTCTCAGACGGATAACCGCTTCCTTGCTCGTTGGAATATGCATTTCTATCGCAATGGACTGGCTGTTACCAGTTCAATCCGTTGTCTCTTGGAATTGCTTCTTCCTTCAGCAGCGTATACATGCCCGTCGCCTCTTCCTTCTTCGTCGTCTCTTGGAGACGCTCTACTCGGACGGTGACGAGCTTCTGCCCGAATTGTACCGTAATCTCGTCGCCGACCTTCACTGTCGTGCTCGGCTTCGCTTCACGGCCATTCAGTTCAACACGCCCCTGCTCGGACACATCCTTCGCGATAGTACGCCGCTTGATGAGCCGCGATACTTTCAGGAACTTGTCTAGACGCATTATTTTACAGCTTCTTTAAGCTTGTTGCCCGCTTTGAATGCAGGAACTGTAGATTCAGGAATCTCGATTGTGTTACCTGTTTGCGGGTTGCGACCTGTGCGGCCAGCGCGCTTGCGTGTTTCGAATGTGCCGAAGCCGATCAATTGAACTTTGTCGCCGCTAGCCAAAGCGTCTGTTACTTCACCGAAGAAGCCGTTCAGTACGGATTCAACGTCCTTCTTAGTCAAACCGCTTTTTGTGGAAATGTTGTTGATCAAATCTGTTTTGTTCATGTGTATTGTCCTCCCAATTCCTCTTTTTCATAGTTGAAATGAATAATGGTCTACAGGCGCTTGCCCGAGCCTTGGAATGTTGATGCTTGTATGTATTCTTGCTTCATCACCAAATTCCTTCCCGGGTGCGGCATTTTTTCATATTTTGACGAAAAATAGAGAGCAGTAGTCCGCTGCACCCCAAGCATTATGGCTCTAAGCGCTTCGCTTCCTGCCACCATTGCTCCATTTCTAGTAAATCAGTTTGGTCAAAAGATTTACCCTTTATACGAAGTTGTTCTTCGATGTATTGAAATCGGCGTACAAATTTACGGTTCGTATATGTTAACGACTCTTCTGGATCGGCGTCAATGAACCGAGATACATTCACGACAGCGAATAATAGATCGCCGAGTTTCTCGCGCGCATGATCCAGCTCTTCATCCTTCACGGCATCGTCTTGATCCGATCCCGCATCTCGTATCGCCTCTCGCAATTCTTGCAATTCTTCGGCCACTTTGTCAAGTACATCCTTGGCATTGTCCCAGTCAAATCCGACTTTAGCCGCCTTTTTCTGCAGCTTATAGGCCTTCATGAGCGCAGGCAAATCACGCGGCACACCGTCCAGTACGGAAGGTCTCGCGTCCGCAATTCCCTTGATCTGCTGCTCCTCTGCCTTCATCTGTTCCCATGTTCCAAGCGCGGATTCGACATCTTCTGCATGATGATTACCAAATACATGCGGGTGGCGGAAAATAAGCTTCTCATTCAACGATTGGATGACATCGTATACACTGAATGTACCCACTTCTTCCTCCATTTGGGAGTGCAGCATAATTTGCAACAGCAAATCGCCGAGCTCCTCCTGCATCGCAGTTGGATCATCGTCATCAATCGTTTCTAGTACCTCATACGTCTCCTCGATCAGATTTTTGCGAATCGATTCATGTGTCTGCTCTTGATCCCATGGACATCCTCCAGGGCTTCGCAAGATCGAGACAATCTCATGCAGGCGACCGAATGTGCGCTTGCGCACTTCATCACTGTCGGTGCGTGGAACCCAAATTAAGGATAGGTTGCCGTAGCCTTCAATGCGATCCAACTCATACAACGGAATGCGCTGCATATGCTCCATGCCTTCTACGCCAAGCGCATGACCTACTACGACTTCATAGTCTTCCGGATATACTTCCATCAGTCCCAGCTTCACATCAGACGCTGTAAACGTATCATACACTTGTCCAATCACGGTGTGCAACCTTGGGTTCAAGCCATCAGCCTGCAGTCCAGCCGCATCAAGCAGTTGGAACCCTTCAATCGGATCGAATCCGAAACGTAGGAACGCCTGATCCAGGAAGCTCTCTCCCCCGATAATTCGCAGCTCAATGCCCTGTTCCGAGCATTGATCCCGCAGCAAGCGAACCGTTGACTCTGCGACCATCGGATGCCCAGGAACAGCGTATACAATCGGATTCTCGGGACTGACAGCAGCAGCTGCCATCAATTGGCGAACAATTTCTTTGTACACCGATGGGAAATCGTCTTGCATTTCATATACGGAATCGAATGAGCGAAATGCGACTTCATTCTGTTGCAAATATGCGATTACCGGATGGTCAGCCGTGCGTACGTACAATTGCTTTGCCTCGCGCAGCAAGTTCCATACGGCTAACGTCAATTGGCTTTCATCGCCGGAGCCGAGCCCGACGACAGTAATGGTTCCAGGCATGAATGAATCTCCCTTCGATTGTTGCATCACTGTGTATTATTCCCCACACTTCTGCCCACAGAATCACATGCGGGGCGAGAATCGCGCAGCGAATGAAGCAAGCTTCGGCCCGATGCGCGGCAGCTCGGCCAGTTCCTGCGGCCGAACTGCACCGAGTGCGATGGCTAGCAAGGCGAATATAGCCGCGCCAAGCGGCACGCCTACGGCTACGGCGAGCAGGGCCGCTAAGCGGCCAGTAGCGCCGAGCCAAGCTGGAACGGCCGCGGCCAGGCTGACGCCAGCAGCCATGCCGCCAAGCGCCAGCGCAAGGCGCGCGCTGCGAGCGCCCCAGGCGGCGAAGTGCACGCCGCTTGCGACGGCGAGCGCATGCGCGTTCAATGCTGCGGCCAGACCAAGCGAGGCCGCTGCGGAGATGGCTGCCCCGGCAATGCCGTAGGCCGGGATCAGCCATACATTCAGCGCCGCCTTCACGATTGCGGCGCATACAAGATGCACGGCTGGCGCACGCACCGCGCCCATGCCCTGCAGAAGCGCGGCTGACACGGCGTGGAATACGCCGCTTACAGCCGTGGATGCCACCAGCACGAACGTCAGCGTTCCCGCGCTATCCGTGTACAATGCCACATTGAGCGGCTCCGCCAAGGCGACGAGCCCGACGGTGGCAGCAAGACCAAGCATCCACGACCATCGAAGTGCTGTCTTAATGGTCGGTGCAAGGCCGACAGTACCCTCTCTGCGCATGAGCAACGCCACCATCGGAACGATCCCCACAGCAAGTGAACTCGCAACCATTGTGACAAGTTGCACAAGTGGATACGCCCGGCTGTACACGCCGAACTGTGCGAGTGCCTCTGCCTCACTCCACCCTTGCTGCAGCAGAAACCGAGGCACCGTAAATACATCCACTACATTTACCGCTGGCAGCACAATTGCACCTAAACAAATTGGCAGGGCAGTCCATGTCAGCTTCCGAATCCAGCTCCAGATGGCGCCTGCCTGCTGCCTCATCCCTAATTGCGGTTTTTTCCGCAGTCGACTGTGGCTTCTACGCTTCTCCCTCCAGCGGAAGATCATCATAGTTAGCAACCCGCATAGACCACCCGCAAATGATCCAAACGTAGCTCCTGCAGCGATTGTCTCATCCGCTGCGCCCAGATGACTATAGTACAGCAGAAGCCCAATCATGACCGCTACGCGTCCTGTCTGCTCGATAACTTGCGATACAGCTGTTGACGTCATCCGTCCACTGCCCTGATCGTAGCCTCGGAGAGCAGCGGCAAGCGGCATTACAAGCAGCGCATAGGCAGCACTCTGGATAGCGGCCACCGTATGTTGATTGCCAATCCAACTGGCTATCTGTTCTGCGCCAGCCAGCATAGCGAAGAACCCGGCAATCCCAGTAACCGTCATGAGCAGACTGGATGCTAGAAGCACCTGTTCAGAGCCTACCTCATCCCCAGCTGCCTCGCATTCTGCCACGAGCCGTGCTACCGTAACTGGAATACCCGCACTAGCTATCGCTACTAGCAGCACATAGAATGGGTATACCGCGTTATATATGCCGAATACACCGTCTCCCCCGATATTTTGCAGCGGGATTTTCTGCAGTGTTCCGATTACCTTCGACACTATCGTCGCCATGCCTAGCAATAAAGCGCCGGACATAACTTGCCCCGCAACTCGGGGGGTTCGTTTGTTCAACCGTCATCCCCGCCCATCTCTAACATTCGTAACGTATTATAGCATATCAAGACAGGCCAATTCCTCCTTGCCTGGGCAAGCTCCATGCATAGAAGCTGCAGCACCGTCTATGATGTCTGCAATCTCGTATTTTCAGCGCTCCTGCCCAACAAGAAAAAAATGCGGCTAATCAATATGCCTCTGCAACGGCGTAGGGATAACTGGATATTAGAGCTCAGAGCACAAAAAAAGCCCCTGCATCGCTCAAGCTGCGTATACACGCATCCTGTATGAGCAGGGACTTTCGTTAGCAAATTTCGGATTACTGCTCCATTTGCTTACCAAGGAAGCCAGCAGCCGTTTCCGACATTTTCACTTCCATTTGGCTCATTTTCACGCTGTCGTCTTTGTTAAGCATAACAACTGTACCGATAGGATCTCCACCAGCAACGATTGGAGCAACAACGAAAGAAGAGAAAGCTTCTTGGCTGTCTTTTACGATTTCATAATTGCCTGCGTTCGTTTCGATCATTGTCTTGCGGTTTTCCATACAGTTTTCAAGCAACATCCCGATTTGCTTGTCCATGTATTCTTTCTTCGATCCGCCAGCAACTGCGATTACAGTATCACGG
The DNA here is from genome assembly GCF_023713665.1 of Paenibacillus sp. MER 180. Taxonomy (NCBI): domain Bacteria; kingdom Bacillati; phylum Bacillota; class Bacilli; order Caryophanales; family Paenibacillaceae; genus Paenibacillus; species Paenibacillus sp. MER 180. Next base: position 33,716 of record NZ_JAMAVT010000029.1, read on the forward strand.
TCAGAGATCATTGTGATATGTCCTGTGCTCTCATACAAGGATTCCGCATATTCCTTAGCGAAGTCGCCCAATTCACCAATTGGGGAATATTTCTTAAGGATAACCTCTCCATCACGATCAACGAAAATTTCAAGAGGATCTCCCTCGCGAATGCGCAAAGTGCGACGAATTTCTTTAGGGATTACAACACGTCCGAGGTCATCGATACGACGTACAATTCCAGTAGCTTTCATTATGAGTTGCCCCGCTTTCAGTAAGTATTTTCGATTTACTGTATTATTGTTAATTAGGAGGGATGCGGAATGGTTTGTAATACTGACCATAGTATTCATCTGCTCCCAAGTTCTTATACATACACATCATACGTAGGTAATGCCATCCAAGTTGCAAAAAAAATCACATTTTTCGACACTAACCGACATTTTTTTAGAACGAATTCTTAAAATTTTCACATTTTACATCAATATAGCGGAATTTTTTAGTTTTTTCCTCTGATTTTGTCGAAACAAAGCTTATCTTTTTCGACATCAATGCGAAATGTTGGATTTGCTTTAGTATCAAACTTCATTATCGTACTTTTGGCATTTTACTTCTGTGTACACAGTGAAAAGATCACACCATCCAAATTATGACCGGTAGTAATTTGAATAGCCGCTAACATAGTATGTCTAATTTTCCCCAAGCCATGACAAATGTAAATAAACGTATTTTTAAAGGATGAAACCGGAAATGAAAATTTTTTATTGTTTTTATGAATATTTCATTCCGTTTCCATACCTTCCGCGAAAAATAGCCCCTTCCCCTTGAGGGGAAAGGGCTACGGCACGAGATGATGACAAATCATCTCGCGGCATGCCTTTACTTGCCTGATTCTGCTTTTGTATCTTTAGGAGCTTCTGTATTCTGATCTTTTTTCTCGTCCTTCTTCTCTTCTGGCTTTGTCTCCGTCTTAGGAAGGTCGATTTTCTTGATCAGCTTATCTAGATCCTTCTGCATGAAGTTGTTCATCAGCTCAGAAGCTGCACGCGTACGCAATGCTTCCTTCTCTTCTTCTGTCAACTTGCTGTATTCCTTCTCTTTACGATCTTCCACGCGCATAACGTGGTAGCCGTAGTCTGTCTCAACTGGATCGCTCACTTGGTTAAGCGGCAATGTCAAGGCAGCTTCCTTGAATTGCGGTACCCATTGACTTACAGCAGCGTCCTTGTACAGACCACCAGTCTTAGCGGAACCTGGATCATCAGACGTTGTCTCAGCCAACTTCGCGAAGTCTTCACCCTTCTTCAGACGAGCTTGTACATCCTTAGCCATCTTCAGAGCATCTTCTTTTTTGCGCTCTTTGCCTTCTTTGTCCTTGAATCCAATGAGAATATGACGAACGGAAGCAGTTGTCATATCCTTCTTATTCTTCTCGAACTCAGCCTTGAGCTGTTCTTCCGTTACCTTGCCGTTGTAATCCTGTACAACTGTCAAGATGCGCGCCATATACTCCGTAATTTCCTCTTCCGTGAGTTTGCGCTTGTCCAGCATTTCTTTGAACTGCTTGTCTCCGACTTGCTTCTTCATCAAGCCAATTTGTTCTTTGGCTTTATCTTTACCCGTTTGCTTTGCTTTCTCCGGTGCTTTGCCATCCAAATAGCGATACGCGATTTGCTGCTTCACGAAGTAGTCGCGGAATTGATCCATGCTAATAATCTGCTCGTATTCCGGATAGAAGAACAGCATGTTCGAGATTTCTTTGTCGAAATCATTCTGTGTAATCTGTCCTCCCTCATACGTAGCAACGACTTTACTGTTGTCGGTTGCCTTGCCCGCTGACTTCTCGTCTTTGTTGCCGCATCCGGCTAATACGGATATTGCGAGTACCGCAGACAATGCCAGCAACAACCACTTCTTGGAACGCGTCTTGTTATTTTGCAACATTCTGCAATTCTCCCTTCGATTTGATGGCACCCTTAGCTTCCTGCATGAATTGCTCTAGTATCATTAACAGCTGCAGCGCATCAACGCCTCGTGCATTGAACTTCACAGCACCGCAAGCCTCTTGATCGACATTAATCCGTCTGTCGAGTTTAGATGCAACAGCAGCCATCTTCTTGCGGTCTAACCACGGATCCGCCGAAGAATGGACCTTGATCGTGACCACATCTCCACGCTGTACAATTGACTCCCATCCATACTGCTTCGCATGAAGCTTCAGCCTAGCGACAGCGAGTAATTGAAGGACAGCAAGAGGTGGTTCACCAAAGCGGTCGATGAGTTCATCCCGCAGTTCTTCGACTTCATCCAATGTAGCAAGTCCCGCTACCTTTTTATAAATCTCAATCTTCTGAATACTATCATAAATATAATTCGGCGGCAAATACGCATCTACGTTCAGGTCGATGAGGGTTGTAAGCTCCTGCTGATCTTCAATAGCGACACCATCGATCTCCGCCTTGCGCTTGTTCACCTCATCTGCAAGCATCTGCGAGTATAGATCAAATCCAACAGATGCAATAAATCCATGCTGCTCCGCACCTAGCAGATTACCCGCCCCTCGGATGGATAAGTCGCGCATCGCAATTTTGAATCCGGAACCAAGCTCGGTGAACTCCTTAATCGCCTGAAGCCGCTTCTCTGCCACCTCGTTCAGTACCTTGTCGCGCTGATAAGTGAAGTAAGCATAAGCAATCCGGTTCGAGCGGCCCACTCGCCCACGCAACTGATACAGCTGCGACAGACCCATCTTGTCCGCATCATGAACGATGAGCGTGTTCACGTTCGGAATGTCTACGCCTGTCTCGATAATACTGGTGCTGACGAGCACATCGTATTCCCCATCCAAGAAGTCGAGAATTGTCTTCTCCAGCTCTGTCTCGGACATTTGCCCATGGCTTACCGTCACACGGGCATCCGGCACGAGCATTTTAATATGGTCGGCCATCTGATGAATCCCCTGCACTCGGTTGAACAGGAAGTAGACCTGCCCGCCTCTTGCCAGCTCTCGTTCTATTGCCTCGCGAACTAAATTATCGCTGTATTCAAGCACGTAGGTCTGAACAGGGAATCGATTTTCTGGCGGTGTCTCGATAACCGACAAATCCCGGACGCCGAGCATGGACATATGCAGGGTACGCGGAATAGGTGTTGCCGTCAGTGTCAGCACGTCGACATTCATCTTCAGCTTTTTCAACTTCTCCTTGTGCGTTACGCCAAAACGTTGCTCTTCATCGACAATCAGCAATCCTAAATCTTTGAAAACAACATCCTGAGAGAGCAGGCGGTGAGTGCCGATAATGACGTCGACAACACCCGACTTTAGCCCTTTCATGGATTCGTTCTGTTCCTTGCGGGAACGGAATCGGCTAAGAACCTGAATATTAAATGGATAGTCGGCAAATCGCTCACGGAACGTCTCATAGTGCTGCTGTGCCAAGATGGTTGTTGGTACGAGTATCGCCACCTGCTTGCCTTCGATTGCAGCCTTGAAGGCAGCTCGAACCGCAACTTCCGTCTTGCCATACCCTACGTCACCGCACAATAGACGATCCATCGGACTCGCCTTCTCCATATCCTGCTTAATTTCTTCGATGGCACGCAGTTGATCTCGCGTCTCATCATATGGGAACATATCCTCGAATTCCCGCTGCTCTGGTGTGTCCTTCTCGAAGGCATAACCGCTAGATGCTTGTCTTGCTGCGTACAGCTTGATCAAGTCGTCAGCAATGTCCTTCACGGAGGAACGAACTTTACTCTTAACCTTCGTCCACTCGGTGCCACCCAGCTTATAGATCTTCGGCTCCTTCTCTTCCGAGCTCACATAACGCTGGATGAGATGAAGCTGATCCACTGGGACAGATAGTTTATCCCCACCCGCATACAAAATATGCAGATAGTCCTTATGGATACCGTTAATCTCCAGCGTCCCAATTCCGATATACTTACCAATGCCATGATTCTGATGGACGACATAATCGCCGACCTTCAGTTCCGTATAGCTGCGAATCCGTTCCGCATTGTCCACCTTCGCGTTCAGTTCCGTGCGGCGTGTCTTCCGCTGCTTGCCGGAGAACATCTCACCCTCAGTAATAACTACAAGGTGAATGGACGGGAGCTCAAAGCCTGTCTGCAGGTTGCCCTTTAAAATCGTAGGCTCAGGTATTGCGTAATCCTGAAGCACACGACGCATCCGTTCAATTCGTTCATCACCGTTCGCCAGCATAATGACATTGGCGCCTGACTTCTTCCACCGTTCCATTTCTGCTTTCAAGACATTCATTTGTCCATGGAAGTTCTGCATGGAGCGGCACATAACGTTCACGATATTTTGCGGCTGCGTATGAGGAACCTGTCTGAGGAACAGCGCCATAAATACGGTCTGGAATGGGCGCTTGCCCATTGCGACGTCAGATGTCACTCCTAGAGGAAGCGCTGGCAATGTCTTGCCATTCGACAACAAGTGTGTGCTCCACTCCAATTCATCTCGTTCAAGCTGTTTGGCTGTCTCCATGACTCTAGCAGGCTCATCTACGACAAGCAGCGTATCCTTCGGCATATAATCATATAATGTGTGCTTCTCTGGATAGAGCAGCGCCACATATTTATAGAGCTCTGTAAAATAAACAGAACCTCTCATTCGTTCGATATCATGCCCGATTTCCCGCTCAAGCTTCTCCTTTACTTGGCGATCGGACATCTTGCCCAGCTGTTCTTCAAGACGTGCAAAAGTCGCCTCAGCCGCAGCGGCGAAGCGTGTCTCGTCTGCAATTAAGTCTTTGCAAGGCAGTATTGTCAATTGCTTCAACTTATCGATAGAACGTTGATCCTGGGTGTCGAATGAGCGAATGGAGTCAATTTCATCATCGAACCATTCAATTCGATACGGATAAGGAGCTGTGATTGGATAAATATCTACAATCCCACCACGGACGCTCATCTCTCCCTTGGCCTCGACACGTTCTGTACGCTCATAGCCGCACGCAACCATTTCTGCCAGGAAGGTTTCCAGTGGAAGCTCATCGCCTAGCGACAGAGATATTCCAGCCTCAGCCATCATCTCGCGGGCAGGCAAAAAGCGCCGCAATCCCGCATACGGCGTTACGATTATCCCACGGAATCCACGTGCACACCGGGTAAGCACTTCGATGCGCTGCGCAATCACTTCTGGACTTGATATCGCTGCTTCTGCAGCTACCAACTCATTGGCCGGGTATAAGAGCACTTGATCCGCCGACAAACATTCTTGCAGGTCATCAGCTACTTTTTGTGCAGAGAACATGTTGTGTGTGACGACGAGTACTGGACGATCCAACTGCATCTGAAGTGCCGCCATCATCACCTGACGAGCTGAACCGGACAAGCCGGATACCAATTGCTCCTTCATTCCTGCACGGACACCCGCAGCAATCGATTCAATATCACGTTCTTCTGATAAAGCTTGCATGAGTGCATTCAACAAAAGATAGGCACCTCTTTCTCACCCACAATAAATACTCAAGGTATAACTAGTAAGGTTATATACGTTACCCTCATCCAAAATAAGCCTCGGCTGACAAGCCAAGGCTGACGCTAACTCCCATTGCCCATCCACCCTCATTGCAAGGGGGAGGAAAGCAAAGACAACTCGGGATGCATCTGAATCGCTTCTGTACAATATTCACATGTCATCCGCACGGTTACATCTCCATTGGAATGAACGACAATATATTGTTGGCGCTCGTCTGGGGTAAGACGGTGGAAGCCGAGGCGTTCCTCATCAATCCCGTTCCCGTCGATGCGCCCAATCATTGTATGACAATGTTTGCACACGTAATTCACAGACATGTATATGCCTCCCAATCTTGGATTATACCGTTCAGTATGTCCAAAAGAAAGGCACATTAGCCCAACATCAGTTTTGATCAGATCATTTATCCATTGAATTTCGCCATCGTCTGCTCGAACGAATGCTTAAGCGAGAATTCGACAGCGTCGCAAGTGCGCTCAACTGTCTGCTTCAAGTCTTCCATACCCGCTTTAGGGAACGTAGACAGCACATAATCTACAATAGACCGACCAGGCTCCGGACGAGATATCCCCATCCGAACTCGATTGAAGGATTGCGTCCCCAGATGCTGGATGAGCGATTTAATCCCGTTGTGACCACCCGCACTCCCTTGATAGCGCAAGCGAATCTTCCCAAGCTCTGTATCCATATCATCATATAGAACGATAAAATCCTCAATATCCGCCTTATAGTAATCCATATATGCGCGAACAGCCTCTCCAGACAGATTCATATACGTCATGGGTTTGATAAGAACTACCTTCTCTGTTCCAACGCGTCCCTCTCCGATTAACGCCTTGCATTTGCTCTCACGTACCTGAATGCCGAAGCGATCCGCAAGAGAGTCAATTGCCATAAAGCCGATATTGTGGCGGGTTGTGGCATATTCGGTTCCTGGGTTACCTAATCCTACAATCCACTTCAAGAGCGCTACATCCTTCCTTATTGATCATCGATATGATGATTGAACTGCTTTTGGCATGCATCCGCACCTGATTCGCAGACACATTCAAATGCCGATAAGGGTTACTTCTCCGGCGAAGACCGAAGACGTAACCCTTCCGTAATGTGCAGCTCAGGTCACTCGACCCACGCTTTATTCAATCTCAAACAATTTACTGATAGACAATTCTTCGTGAACACGAATAATCGCTTCACCCATTAACGGTGCAACCGACAGTACGTGTAACTTGCTAGATGGGTTTTCATGTGTAATCGGAATTGTATCCGTTACAACAACCTCTTTAAATGGCGATTTCTCCAAACGATCCATCGCAGGTCCGGACAATACTGGATGCGTGCAGCAAGCGTAGACTTCCTTCACCCCTGCTTCAACCAATGCGTTCGCACCAAGCACAATCGTACCAGCCGTGTCGATAATGTCATCGATAATAATCGCTGTCTTGCCTTTAATATCCCCGATAATATTCATAACTTCACTAACGTTCGGCTCTGGACGACGCTTGTCGATAATGGCAAGCGGTGCATTCAGGAAGTCAGCCAATTTGCGCGCACGTACCACACCACCATGGTCAGGCGATACGACAACAACGTTTTCGAGTTGCTTCGAGCGGAAATATTGTGCCAAAATTGGAACACCCAGCATATGATCCACAGGAATATCAAAGAATCCTTGAATTTGTGTGGCATGCAAGTCCATCGTAATAACACGATGAGCTCCTGCTGTCTCGATCAAATTCGCTACAAGCTTCGCCGTAATCGGATCGCGCGAACGCGCTTTACGGTCTTGGCGAGCGTAGCCATAGTAAGGGATAACTACGTTAATGCTCTTTGCCGATGCACGCTTCAATGCGTCCACCATTACAAGCAACTCCATCAAATTGTCATTGACCGGGTCGCATGTCGATTGAACGACGTAAACGTCACAACCGCGTACACTTTCAGACAACTTAACTTGGATTTCTCCATCACTAAAGCTCTTCGTTTCTGCATCTCCCATCGGAATTCCGATGTATTCTGCAATCTTGTTCGCCAAATTAGGATTGGAGTTGCAAGTGAAAATTTTCAACTTGGAATCACAATACGTCATGATATTAAAAACCCTCCGTGCCGGTTCTTGTTCATCGTTGTTTTATACTGTCCGTTAATGGTGCTGCTTAGTCTATCCCTACATGGTCTCAACTAAAAAGGCTCTCAATACCATGCTAAACGATATTGAATGAAAAGTGCAACCTTATCGATCACTTTTCTCGTTCTTTTTTTGCTTTTGCACGGGCACGAATCTTCTCCGCATACCCCGGCTTGTTTACTTGACGCTCACGAGCGATGGCCAAGTCATTATCTGGTACAGGATGTGTAATCGTTGATCCGGCAACGACGTAAGCGCCAGTGCCCACTTGGATAGGTGCAATCAAGTTGACATTGCTGCCAATGAACGCGTCATCGCCAATTTGAGTGAGCGACTTATTGAAGCCGTCATAGTTGACCGTAATCGCGCCACATCCAATATTTACATTCTTCCCTACTTCGGCATCGCCAATATAACTGAGGTGCGATACTTTCGTTTGATCATCAAGCGACGCATTTTTAATTTCCACGAAGTCGCCGACTTTCACCTGCTTGCCAAGACGTGCGCCTGGACGCAAATAAGCGAATGGACCAACTGAACTCTCGTCGCCTACAATCGCTTCACAGAGTACAGATTGCTTAATATGCACTTGATCGCCGATTGTTGAATCAACAATCTCGCTGTTCGGCCCAATAACGCATTCGCCGCCAACCGTCGTGTTGCCACGCAGGCTTGTCCCTGGTTCAATGATCGTATCCGCTCCGATGACAACACCAGACTCAATATACGTATTGGCAGGATCAATAATCGTTACACCATTCAGCATATGGCGTTTGTTGATACGATCACGCATGAAGCGTTCCGCTTCAGACAACACCAAGCGATCATTAACGCCGATTGCCTCACTGTTATCCGGCGTACAATATGCTTGCACCGTATCTCCTTGTGCCTTCATGATGCCGATTACGTCAGTCAAATAATACTCTTGCTGGGCATTATCATTTCTGATCTGCTCCAGCGCCGCGAACAACTTCACATTGTCGAAGCAATACGTGCCCGTATTGATCTCCTTCACGAGCTGTTCTTCGGTCGTACAATCCTTTTGTTCGACAATTTTCAAGACCGAACCGTCTTCTGCGCGAATGACGCGACCGTAACCTGTCGGATCATTCAGTTCAGCCGTCAAAATCGTCGCTGACGCCTGAGCGCGGTTATGCAGTTCCATCAACTGAGCCAACGTTTCTGGTGTCACTAGCGGTGTATCGCCGCAAATGACAAGTGTCGTTCCTTCCTCACCATCAAGAAGCGCCTTCGCTTGCTTAACCGCATGTCCTGTACCAAGCTGTTCCGCTTGCAAGGCGTACTCGGCACGGTTCCCCAGGAATTGCTGTACTGCTTCTGCTCCATGTCCTACAATGACGACGGTGCGCTCACAATCCACACTTTCGACAGCATCAAGAACATGCCCTACCATTGGTTTCCCGCATACGGGATGAAGCACTTTGTACAATTTTGACTTCATGCGTTTGCCTTGTCCGGCAGCAAGCACAATGGCCATTCTTTTCAAAGCGTCCGACCTCCTGCTCTACCTTTACTCCATAGAAGAATATATCTCATTATGGAGAAAAAGAAAAGAGAGCCCCTATGATTGGCTCTCTTTCTTTGCAACCCCAATTATAAAATCATAAAACTACGCGCCCTCTTCGATAACTTCCTCTTCCGTAGCAGCGCGTTCGTATTCAGCCAATACAGCAGCTTGAATCTTCTCGCGAGTCGCCGAAGAAATCGGATGAGCAATATCGCGGAATTCGCCATCTGGAGTCCGCTTGCTCGGCATCGCTACAAACATGCCATTGTTGCCGTCGATTACACGAATGTCATGAACGACAAACTCGTTATCGATCGTAATCGATGCGATTGCCTTCATTCTCCCCTCTGTGTTGACGCGGCGGAGTCTTACATCAGTAATTTGCACGTGTGTTCACCACCTTTTTCCATCGAGACTTGGTGTATAATTCCACACGCGCATGAAAAATCCTTCTTAAATTTGCCAATAATCTAACTTTTTTTAAAAATTTATGCCTGTCTTTAACGGATTCGACAAGCTTCGATTTATATCGCTGCGATCAGTTCAATTTCGACAAGTACGTCCTTCGGGAGTCTCGCTACCTCTACACAGGAGCGTGCAGGCTTGTGATTACCGAAGTACGATTCATAGATAGCATTGATTTGAGCAAATTGATTCATGTCCTTGATAAAAACAGTAGCCTTAATTACCTTATCGAAAGAAGTACCTGCTTCTGCAAGCACAGCCCTCAAGTTGGAGAACACTTGGTGTGTCTGCTCCTCAATTCCGCCTTCCACGAGCACACCTTGTGCAGTCAACGGAATTTGACCCGAAGTGAACAAGAGGTTGCCCAGCTTCATTGCTTGTGAGTATGGGCCAATGGCCGCAGGCGCTTGATTCGTTGCAATTGCTTCTAATTCTTGAGACATTTGAATACCCTCCCGAATCAATGTTGTTCTCTATCGCTTATTCCTTATCGAAGTAGTTCCCCGGCTTCACCATAATATGACGAGTCCGTGCATCTACAGTCCCAACGCGAATGAGGGACACATAATCTGTCAACAGCCGTTCTTCGTTCGATACATCCTCCGATTCTACCAATACACCAACACCCGCTACTGTGGCATCGAATTCCTTCAGCAGATCCATCATGCCGTGAATCGTTCCACCAGCACGCATGAAGTCGTCCACGATTAATACGCGTGAGCGCTCCTTCAAGGCACGCCGTGCGAGTGTCATCGTATGGATGCTCTTCTGCGATCCTGATACATAGTTAATGCTAACGGCCGATCCCTCTGTCACAACATGGTCGCGACGTACTAGCACCACTGGCAGGTTCAGATGAGCAGCAGTCGCATAGGCAATTGGAATCCCCTTCGTCTCTACCGTCATCACGACGTCAATATTGCAGCCTGCAAAGGCAGATGCGAACATTCGACCTACATCGTTCATCAAGGCTGGTTGACCTAAAATATCAGTAATATAGAAATATCCCCCAGGAAGCACCCGGTCTGGATGCCCCATTGATGCGCATAAAGACTCAATGACAGGAAGTGCGATATCAGGCGTGCATTTCGGAATAAACTTCACTCCGCCTGCAGCACCAGCCAGCGTCAGTAAATCTCCCGTCCCTTCGCTCTCGAACACCTCTTTAATAATAGCCAAATCCTCGCTAATGGAAGACTTGGCTGCACCGTAACGTTCTGCAAATGTCGTGAGCGGTATGAGCGTATGCGGCTTAGACATCAGATATTGGGTCATCTCAACCAGACGGGCGCTTCGCTTCAATTTTTTCATGATTACTCCTCGCTCAAAACCGAATATTATATTGTAGATATTACATGAATGTACGCTAGTTAGCAAGATGATGGCCGCTTGTCAAGTCAAACATTCCTTGAATTGTAACCATTTCGCCTTCTTGATACACGTTAATCTATTTAAGCCTGTTATCCCAACAAGCGTACCGCGTACACTTCCTTGCAAAAACCGCGCAGTCCATTATAGATCCTTGCGATCTTAGATTCTTTAGACACAAGGCCGAATACCGTCGGACCGCTGCCCGACATCAGCACTCCTTCAGCCCCGAGCCGAAGCATAGCATCCTTCAACTGCTGCACCTCCGGATGGAGCGGCAGCGTGACATCCTCCAGCACATTGCCAAGCGATTCACACACCCCTTGGAAGCTTTGGGCCTGTATCGCTCTGCGCATTTGATCCAGCGATGGATGCTCCGTAATCTGACTCGCTCTAAGGCGCCCATAGACATCAGCCGTCGATACATTAATCGGCGGCTTGGCAAGCACAACCCAGCATTGAGGTGGCTGCTCAATCATCTCAAGTGCCTCTCCGCGGCCGCGAGCTATTGCAGTCCCTCCCGTCACGCAGAACGGGACGTCTGACCCAAGTTCCGCACCAAGCACCTGAAGCTCCTCATCAGGAATCCCTAACTTCCATAATCGATTCAAGCCTCGCAGTGTAGCAGCAGCATCGCTGCTTCCGCCGGCTAGTCCGGCAGCTACTGGTATTTTTTTATCTAAATGAATATATACGCCTTGCTTCACTTCATAACGTTCTTTAATTAGTTTTGCCGCTTGGAACGCCAAGTTCTTCTCATCTAACGGTATGTAACCTGCTTGGCTGGAGATGATAATCGTATCTCGAGGAAGTTCCTCCATCTCGAGACGGTCCGCTAAGTCTACCATCGTCATGACCATTTCGACGTCATGATACCCATCCTCGCGCTTACGCAGCACATCCAACAGCAAATTTATTTTGGCAGGCGCCTTCTCGTACACTTTCACTCGCGTTCACCCTTCTTTATCCTACGGATCGCTTACGTTATTATAACAGACTCTATGGTGCAAGTCATATGTGTACGTATACAGGCAATGAACATGATTTCGTTAATAAAAAAAGCGAACAGAGCGGAATAGATCCGATGCTCGCTGGATAGAAGGTTCATGACTCGTTATTTTTTCGAGGCTGCCTCTTCGGCAAGTTGAATGGCCCGCTTGACCATATCGCCAGCATCCTTCGCACGGATAGCACCCCATCCGTATTTGGACACCGTATCGTAGAAGCCAAGATCTTTAGCCAATTCCACCTTCAGATCTTCAGACATGAAGCTGCGCTTTCTTCGGCTCATCACTGCACCTCCCACGCTTACCTTAAAGTTCATATCATCAGCAAGCACGACATAATCATCGGCCTACCGTTAATGTAAGTAGAAGCCACCTCCATTATACGTTCACTCCTGTTCCGATTTATGGGGGAGCATCTGGGAGAACCATGACCGTACGTGCTCATGTCATTCCTTCAAAACAAACAAAAGGCAGCCCTCACAGGCTGCCGTCATGTCGCTTAACCGCGAACATATTCAATCTTCAACTCGCCGTTATCGGCGCATACGGTCACTTGGACCGATTCTGTTAATATATCTGCATAGCTATAGGATACCCGCTTAAACGCGTTCTGATCCTGGTCCAACTTAACAATAAATACAGAAGGGTAGGTTTCTTCCAACACGCCCGTACGCTCAATCGTTTTCCGACGACCGCCATTGGCGCGGAGCAGAATCTTCTGACCGACATGTGCTTCAAGACAACGACGAATTTCAAACAGCGCGTTTTTCGCCATTACAGCTACCACCTCTTTCCTTGTCCATTATAACCAATTCAAGAGGTGTTGTCAAATAAACAAATAATTATAACAATAACACCGTTTTAGTGTCAATGTGTTTTTTTGCCCAAATTTATTAAAATGGTTCTTTTTTCTGTATTTTATACATAGGCCGCTTATATTACGGTTGGTGTAACGTTCAATGTCGATAAATCCTTCAACTTCGGCATGCCCACGCGATAACTTCCCTTTGTCTCAATGCCTCCCACCCCGTCAATGCCACTGACCATATGAGGCGCAATATCCCCAATCTGTACGGTATCACGAATTGAGGTATATGAGGCCTTAACCGCTACGTAAGCTGGATCAAGGGCATGAATCATAATTCGGCCCGGTGAACTTGCAAAGTTGGCTCCTGCTTGCAGAAGCGCCTCGAAGTGAGATTGGCATGCCCCGGCAATTACAGTCAATAAATCAAGATGGCGCTCATACTGCCTTGCCGTCTGTACTGCATTAACGAAGTTCTGGGAGTTCTTATAATTCTGCAAATTTAACAGATCACGGTACCTGCCGTTCTTCAATACACCATCATGTCCAGTAATGACGATTATATTCGGCTTCACTCGCGGCAGCAGCCGATACAACGTATCTGCCATATTGCGTTCATTCACATAATGGCCTTCTGCCGGCACGTTGAGCTGATTATATATCGCCATGCTTTTCTGTAAATACCCGGGATCCCCATCCAGATGGAGTACCGTTCCCGGCATATCAAAGGTTGAAATGGAATTCGGCATCTCTGCAAATGGAAGCTCCGTCCGCCTGCGCTCATGCAGCTGCCTACGCTGCTGTTCAAGCACCTCGACAGACTCCAACATCTTGATATGAGCCTGTTCCGTGCGGCGCGCAATCGTTGCCTTCGGTACACTAACTAAATCTTCAACATGGGAATCCGCCAGTAAGCGGTAATCCGTCCCCTTAATAATCGCCGTCTGTCGGAAGATCTCCTCCACACGGAATGTAATATCGCCACCGTACGACTTGCGTACGACCAAATCTCCTTGCTTCACTGGTTCGTTCATAGGATCAATCACCTCTCCGACTATCCTATGGGCAAACGCATAAATTGGTGATGCCTAAGCCTTAAAATTATGTTATTCCGCTTGATCCTCTTCTTCTGCACGTGCAATGGCTTGACCGATCGCGTCGGACAGAGCAGCGAACTCCTCAATCGAGAGTGTTTCCCCTCGGCGATTCGGTTCAATTTGTGCTAAAGCGAGCGCTTCTGTCAGCCTGTCTGTCCCGCATTTGCCGGCATAGCGAGCCTTCAGGTTATTCCAAATCGTCTTGCGACGCTGAGCGAACGAAGCCTGTACAACATCGAATAACAACGACTCATCCTTCACCTGCACAGGTGGAGTCTGTCTCACACGTAGACGGATTACTGCAGACTCTACATTTGGCTGCGGGATGAACACCGTATGCGGTACGGTGCATACAAGCTCCGGCTCTGCAAAATATTGAACAGCCACACTTAAGCTGCCGTAATCCTTGCCTCCCGGCTTCGCTGCCATTCGCTCTGCAACTTCCTTCTGAATCATGACGACGATGTTCTTGAGCGGCAGACGCTCCTCCAGAAGCTTCATCATAATCGGTGTCGTCACATAATACGGCAAGTTGGCAACAACACTTACCCGCTCGACATCTTGGAACTGTTCGCGGAACAATTCATGCAAATCCACCTTCAATACATCCCCATGTACAACATGGACATGCTCATAGGGCTCCAGCACTTCCCCTAATATCGGAAGCAAGCGCTGGTCGATCTCGACTGCTGTTACACGACGAGCGCGCTTAGCGAGCTGCTCCGTAAGCGCACCAATCCCAGGCCCAATCTCCAGGGCACCTGTCACATCATCCAGCTCTGCAGCATCCACAATACGGCGCAAAATGTTCATATCAATTAGAAAGTTCTGTCCTAAGCTTTTCTTAAATGAAAACCCATGCTTGCGTATAATGTCTTTCGTGCGATTCGGTGTTGCAATATCTATTCTCGTCTGCGTCATTCCATCTATTCTCCTTCTGCACATTGTTCCTGCTCGAATTGGTTCAGCTTCCGCAAGGCGTTCTCAAATTCCTCTCGTCCGATCTGGAACACACCGCAGCGCTTGAGCATCTGCTTCGCGTTGCAGTATCCAATGCCCAATATTTCACCTAACTGCCGTCTGCGTTCTGCAGAGCCTGCATGCGTCGTTAATCCCGCTTCGACGAGATCCGTCCACGTCAGCTCTGATGTCATGCTTGGCATCTCGGAGCGAACCTGCTCTAAGGCACGGCGAATCGCTTCTGGCTTTGCATTCTCCACACCAAGATCCCCTTTGGCTATCGCCTCATGTCTAGGCAGGAAAGCGTGTTTGCACCCAGGTACACGTTCTGCTATCGTCTTCCGAATTTTCTCCCCCGCATGATCTGGGTCCGTGAAAATAATAACCCCTCGGCGCTCTTGGGCCAATGCGATGCGTTTTATCGTTGTATCATTAATCGCCGATCCACCTGTCTCAATTGTATCCGCCTCAACGGCACGGTGAATGGCAACGGTATCATCTTTGCCTTCTACAACTATCACTTCGCGTATCAATATGCTTGCTCCTCTCACCACAAGGCTGCTTCCTAATTCCGCATCCTTCTCTTGCTCTCCATTCATAAATAAACAACAAAAGAAGAGGGTGTCCCCTCTTCTTAGCATGACATAAATCATTATTCATTACTATATCCTAATTACACATGGCTGCATACCTTGTGCGTTAGTTCGATTCCGGCTTGACTGGGCCAACCACGTATACGGTGTACCCCTTCTTGCGTCCGAATTTGCTGACCGCCTTCTTGCTGTCGAAGTATACATCGATAATTTTCCCCTTGACCGCGCCACCTGTATCTTCAGCACGTCTGAATCCAATCCCTTCGATATATACCCACCAGCCGAGCGGAATGACCTTCGGATCAACCGCGATAGTACGACCTTCTGATACTATTGCGCCAGATGCCGTCTTCGCACCAGCCGATCCCTCAGATTCCGTATACGCCGTCAGTTGAACGTTCTTCAGCACTTTTTTATAGTTAAAATCTTTGTCGCCACTGGAAACATTGTCAGAATCGTCTTCCTGCGCGTTCACTGACAGAACAGCAACTTCCGGTTCCTTCTTCGTTCCATAGGCTATCACTTGATTCACTTGTTTTGTATGAACGGATTTGTCGACCATCTGCGAATATACGAGCTTACCATCCTCGTACGTTTTCTGTACTTTCTGGACAACCAAGCCTTCTTTTCCATCTTGAACCGTCTTGGTCTTCCCCTTAAGGAGAGTAGCATCTGCCTGCTTCACCACTTGATAAGGAACCTTCACTTTACGCTCTTCCATCTTCTTGCTGACACGGACGATTCGAATATCCATGTTCTTCGAAATAGAGGCACGCTTAGAAGGGAATACCTTATCTTCAGGGTTCACTTGGATTTGCAGCGAACTCAGTGCATCATGCACCGACTTCTTCGTTGTAAATTGTGTTTCTTTCTTCCCATCCGCTGTAATTTGGATAGGCAAAGCGCGTTCAATAATAACTCGATCTCCATCAGCAATTTCTGCATCAAGCGGCTTCGATACTGCATCGTATGCCCCAAGCGCTATCGCATGCTCATCCAAAACATTGCGAAGCGTATCTAGGCGAGTTTCGACTGAACGCTCTTGTCCATCAACGAGCACAGCCACTGTCTTCTTCGTTACATTATACCAAGTCAAGACTGCTATTAATGTGATCACGATTGCTACAGCTGCAATAACGGTGATAACACGCACATTTTCATGCTTCCATCGCAATGCGAGTGACATGCTGGATGATCGGGGTTCATGGGTTTCGTTGTTCACGATCTGTCCCATTTCTCGGTCCTCCTTACATAGTCCCGCCGTCGAGTGCTCTGCATGATTCCATCTGACGCGACTATTTCAAGAATGTTTACGAGAGACTTCACTTGCCATAAACGAGCATGTAATCGTTCAAGACAATGCTGAAATCTCCGTACCAACGTTTCAGTATTGGCTGCTCCCACCTCCTATTTCTTACACCCTATGACGTCTTTATTCTCATTATTCAAAAAAAGAATGTTTGAGAGTAAACAAAAGAAGCCCTTCGTAAGAGGAGACTCTTTCGCGGCTTCCGTAATAGAAACCCAAACGTCAACAGTGTATAGGACGCGAGGAACCCTCTCTCGGTACGCTGACGAGGTTAGCTGTCGGGTTCGGGCTTGAGAGTCGCCCTATCGGAACCAACCGGCTCATGGCTCGGTCGTCCCTAATTCACCCCAAGGAATTAATCCGTGTGAATGAACATGTACTCATGTCATGTCGTTCACACTCTGGTTCCCCCGCTCTCCACTTCATGGAGATTAAGCGATACTGAATTAGTTGGAACAATATTGAATTGTGTAATAACATCTGTGAGAAATCATATCGTGTTTGCAATCTTCTTGTAAAGACAGTAGCAATTCCGTTTTTCGCGAAAAATGGTTAAAAAAATGTAACTTAATCCGTTTTTCATAATGAAATCCACTTATTTTATGGCCGATGTCTTTTTTTCACTTGTTTTTGGCCCGTTTTCACGTGATGTCAAAACATGTCATTGCATTTTGAGTCGTCATTCTGCAAAATTCTTCAAATTCCATACCTTTCAGCTCTGCTGCAACCTCTGCAACAAGACGTACATATGCAGACTCATTGCGCTTGCCTCGGAACGGATGAGGAGTTAAATAGGGGGAATCTGTCTCCACAAGCAATCGATCATTCGGAACCTTAACAAGTACTTCTTTCGGCTGTTTTGCATTTTTAAACGTAACGGGTCCTCCAAATGAAAGGTAGAAGCCCATATCCAGACACATCTTCGCTGTTTCCCAACTGCCTGAGAAGGAATGCATGATGCCCCCTACTTCGTGAGCCTTCTCCTCGCGTAAGATGCGGACTACATCTTCGTGCGCTTCACGATTATGAATAATGATTGGCATCTTCAATTCTCGCGCCAACCCAATTTGCTCGCGGAATACACGGTGCTGAACATCCTTCGGAGACGTATCCCAGTGATAGTCCAGTCCGATCTCGCCAATCGCCACAACCTTCTCATGTTCCGTAAGCTTGGCGATCCAGTCTATATCCTCCGGCTTCATCGTTATCGCATCTACCGGATGCCAGCCTACAGCTGCATAGATGAAATCATATTTCTCCGCCAACGCCATCGTTGTCGGGATCGTCTCTCGATTGAACCCGATGTTAACCATACGGGTCACCCCTTGTTCAACGGCCCGTGCGATAACCTGATCGCGATCCTCGTCAAAATTGCTGCTGTCTAAATGCGTATGAGTATCAAATAACACGTTTATGCGCTCCTTTTTCTTTCTTGCAAATCGATCTAGTAATTGCGGCGTATAAACATACGCTTTGTATCTTCCATAAGGTGATTCGAGACTTCCAGAAGCTTGTCCATTGGGAAATATATATAGTGTTTTCCACGACGAATACCGCTAATGGAACGTACAATATCCGATTTCTTGGACAGCTCCACAATTTGCTGATCCCGCCCCCACAGCATAATATGCTGCTGTGAACGGGCATCTCCCTTTCGATATACGTCATAAGGCTTGTCGAAGGGGGAATCGAACATAAGTTCATAGTTCGGATCAAGCCCAATCTGTGACCACTCTGCCCGCAATCGTTCCTGTAAATCTTCATCCATCTGTTCGACTTCAATATATTTATATAGTTTACGCTCCATGAATCGTTGGCACAAGTCAACGAGACGTCCATCCTTCTCCCTTGTCCACTGCATGAATGCGGTCTGCACAAATGCCTCATCCATTTGGACATATTGTTCCGTCGTAATCGTTCCTTCAAATAAAGCATCTAGAGGAGAGAGGAAATATTGAAAAGTATATCCACCCAAATATAATTCTTTGGCTCTTTTGAAAATTAGGCGCAGCAACATCTCCGAGCTTCGGGTTACAGGATGGAAGTAGACTTGCCAGTACATCTCATATCGAGCTAGCAAGTAATGCTCTACTGCGTGCATGCCGCTCTCTTTGACTACGATCCGATCCTTAAGCGGGCGCAGCACCCTTAGAATACGATCGATATCGAATGTACCGTAATTAACACCGGTAAAGTATGCATCCCGCAATAAATAGTCCATACGATCCGCATCAAGGGAGCCGGATACCAAATTCACGACAATCGGCCGCTCATATGTCTTGCGAATCACTGATGCCACCTTGGTTGGGAGCTGTGGATCTACTTGTCTCAGCACGCGATTGATATCGGTATCTTCTATTATAATGCGGTATGTCCAATCTTCATGAAACATATCGAAGGCCTCTTCAATGGAATGAGAGAATGGTCCATGGCCCACATCATGAAGCAGTGCAGCACATAAGGCGACCAGCCTCTCTTCTTGCGGCCAGTCCTCGTATTGGTTTCGTTCAAATTGGGAAATAATTCGCCGAGTAATCTCGTATACGCCCAGAGAATGAGAAAAGCGGCTATGCTCTGCCCCGTGGAATGTTAAATAGGAGGTTCCTAATTGACGAATGCGGCGGAGCCGCTGGAATTCCCTTGTGTTAATCAAATCCCAAATTGTTCGATCTTGAACATGCACATAATTGTGAACCGGATCCTTGAACACTTTTTCCTCTAATAACATTGAAAATCACTCCTTTCGATTCGAACCTTTTCGACATAGTCTGCCTTATTGTCGAAAAGATTTGGTTTATTCTTGTTTCTGTTTATTTTTGCATAAAAAATACCATACGAGTGTAAAAGTGTACGCTACGTCGTTAAAAACAGCTTAATATAAGCTAAAAAAAACCTAAAATCCATAAATTAGCACGCCAAGTATACATTTTTTAGGTTGACTAATTTGGGAATGGTTGGTACGATAAGAATCAGCCAAAAAGAATTTTGTCGAAATATGACATTTCATGCTAAAGCAAAGAGGAGAGCGTTGAACTATGATGAAGTCCACTGGTATCGTCCGTAAAGTAGATGAACTAGGTCGTGTCGTCATTCCGATCGAGCTTCGCCGCACCCTTGGTATCGGTGAAAAGGATGCGCTAGAAATTTACGTTGACGGAGAGCGCATCATGCTTAAGAAATATGAACCAGCATGCATCTTCTGCGGCAATGCAGAGAACGTTACATACTTTAAAGGAAAAATTGTTTGTCACGAATGTATATCAGAAATACCACAACCTGTGACAAAATAAAAAAAATAGGTTATAATAGCTCTAATCACATATGTTAATTCTAACCTTTTTATATCTTCCTTGATGCCTCCATGGTTTTGAACCCAACCATGGAGGTCTTTTTTTTGTTTTACAGCAAGGGTTTTCCCTCAATTGTCTGCATGTTTCTCTTATGATCCATTGTATCCATTCTTGTTCTATAACAATGCCTGATAGATATCCCGTCTGGATACACCACGATCCTTGGCTGCCAGTTTCATTGCATCCTTGCGTGATACTCCCTGTTCACGTTCATAATGCGCAACATGCTCTTCTTCCGTCAGTTCCTGCCACCATGCTTGTCCCGCATCTTGAGAAGCTCCATTCTCATCAGCTCCCTCGACGACGATACAACATTCTCCTAATGGAGGATGCTCGCTTACAAAGGCAATGCATTCACCAACCGTACCGCGGATGAAGTGTTCGTAACGCTTCGTCAGTTCGCGGGCAATCGTAATCCGGCGGCTGTCTCCGTATGCGGAAGCAAGCCGATCGAGCGTCTTCGCAATACGGTGCGGTGACTCATAGAATAACAGCGTTCCCGCTTCCATTCGGAGTGAGGCAAGCACCGCATCTGCATGCTTCTTCTCCCGCGGAAGAAAACCTACGAATGTGAAACGATTCGTTGGCAGCCCAGACGCAATTAAGGCAGATAAAGCCGCATTTGGTCCAGGAATCGGAATAACAGGAATGCCCGCTTCTACAGCCAGTTGAACAAGATCTGCACCCGGATCTGATATCGCGGGTAACCCGGCGTCGCTCACAAGGGCGATACGCTTGCCTTCTTCCATGATACGCACAAGTTCAGGTCCGCTTGCCTGCTTGTTATGCTCATGATAGCTGTACAGCGTCTTCCCTGTAATTTCGAAATGACTCAACAGCTTCCTTGTCTCACGTGTATCTTCCGCCGCAATAATATCAGCTTCCCGCAGTATGCGTACAGCCCGGAATGTCATATCTTCCAGATTTCCAATCGGCGTCCCTACAAGATATAATGCCCCTACATTTTCCTTGTTTTGTTGC
The DNA here is from genome assembly GCF_023713665.1 of Paenibacillus sp. MER 180. Taxonomy (NCBI): domain Bacteria; kingdom Bacillati; phylum Bacillota; class Bacilli; order Caryophanales; family Paenibacillaceae; genus Paenibacillus; species Paenibacillus sp. MER 180. The sequence continues at coordinate 54,795 of NZ_JAMAVT010000029.1, forward strand.
TGGTAGCTATATTGTTCCGTCAATTGCATATTACCCATCCTTCAGCTGCGAGGCTTTCCCATAATAGATATCCATTAATTCCTCACGATATTCTTTTCCATCATTATATACGATAAGCGGCGGCAATAGCCGTACATCCGGCTTGCCGTCTCGCGCGGCCTCAATCAATACCATATTGGCCTCTACTTCCTCGCGTGGATGAACGAAGCGAATGCGCTTCGGCTCCAATCGATATGTCCGCATAAGCGCTATGATATCCGTCAATCGGCTAGGACGGTGAACCATGGCAAGCTTCCCGCCCGTTCGCAGCAGCTTAGCACTCGTGCGAATCACATCCTCCAGTGTGCAGGCGACCTCACTGCGAGCTAGTGCATAATGCTCGTTCTCTTTCACATCACCCGCCGTCAAAGGCATATAGGGAGGATTTACTGTAATCATTTCGTAAAAGGGACGCTCTGCATCTGGTGTAAATGCCTTCAAATCCCCTTCGATAATGCGTATTCGCTCTTCCAAGCCATTTAGCCGAACGCTGCGGCTGGCCATATCCGCAAGTCTTGGCTGTATTTCCAATCCATCGATTTGCGCATTAGTCCGTGTGGACAGCAGCAGTGGGATTACCCCATTGCCTGTACACAGATCCATAATCCAGCCACGCATTGGCACGGAAGCGAATCGAGCCAGCAGGACAGCATCCATGGAGAAGCTGAACACCTCTGAGCTCTGTATGATTCGTAATTGATGAGTGAGCAAATCGTCGAGCCTCTCAGATGGATGCAGCCCGATCACATCGTTTCTATTCTCCATAACGCCCCTGCCTTTATCATCTTCATTTAAGTACTACCTACACCTATATCTTTAACGTTTCATAAGGGACTTCCTCATCAGCTATGCTGTAAATTGCCCCTAATATGATGAAAAGCCGTAGGTGGGGAACCCTCTTATCGGTTCCCACTGACCTACGGCCGCGGTTATTTATTGAGGAAGGACAGACAGAACAAACAGTCACCTTCCGTCCGCAAATGTCCATAATACACGTTGCAAATGTGAAACCCTTCATGATACAGCCGCGCCAAATTATCATACCCTTCGCCAACCACGTTCTCTTTGGAATCTCCATTTGGATCAGGATTTACTGCGGGTGCCGAGTCTCCCTTCACCTCAGGTTCAACTTCCAAGTGCTCGTGATGCTCGTGGTGCAGTACTTTGCGCAGCTGCTGATTCTCCATCCACAAGCGTTGATTCTCTTCCAGCAGCTCTTTGACGACGAGTTTCAGCGCACCAAGCTCTTGATGAAGGTCTCCCATATGCGTTTCCAATTCATGAATCTGCGCAAAAATGTCTTTCTTCTCCAAGTTCCCACCCCAGAGCGTGAAAATGTCCGCTATTTATTTTACGACAACGTCGTCGAAAGCAAAATCTTTCACCTTGCCGATATCCGCTAATTGGACGTGCACTTTACGTTCACCGGCATTAATACCGACGACCTTGCCCTCTCCTATCGAGGTAACAACCCACTTGCCGACTGTAGGAAGCTCTTCTTTCACGCTTTCATAATTGTCATGCTCGTATTTCAGGCAGCACATCAAGCGACCGCACAAACCGGATATTTTCGTAGGATTCAGCGATAAGTTCTGGTCTTTTGCCATTTTAATAGATACCGGTTCAAAATCACCTAACCATGAGGAACAGCATAACACGCGCCCGCAAGGCCCAATGCCGCCAAGCATCTTCGCCTCGTCCCGTACACCAATCTGCCGGAGCTCAATCCGTGTCCGGAATACGCTGGCCAAGTCTTTCACCAGCTCGCGGAAGTCCACGCGTCCTTCTGCCGTAAAGTAAAAGATGATTTTGTTCCGATCAAACGTATATTCAACATCTACAAGTTTCATCTTCAATTGATGCGCCTTAATCTTGTCCATACAAGTTGCGAACGCATCCTTCGCAGCTTGCCGGTTCGCATCCACCAATGTAGCGTCCGCTTCATTAGCGATGCGAATGACTTTCTTCAAGGGAAGCACCACATCGTTCTCACCGACGGTCTTCGGACCAATCACGACTTTGCCGTACTCAATGCCGCGCGCCGTTTCGACGATCACATGCTGGTCCCTCTGGACCGGCCATTCGACCGGGTCGAAATAGTATATTTTGCCCGCTCTCTTAAAACGGACGCCGACTACATTATACAATCAAGTACCTCCTTGGATTCCAACCAGAAACTGCTCGCAAGCAAGTTGCGGGCTTACATTGGCGCGCACCCGCTTCTGCGCCTCCGTCGCCGCATCCATGCACCGAATCCATCCTTCAGCCGACTTCGTCCAGGCCAGCTTGCTGATTGTATCAAGCTGATCGATAAAGACGAGACTCTCCTGCCGGTTGTATTGGTAATTCAACATATCTCGAAACCAGAGATGGAACAAACGGAACAACATGTCCGTATGTTCAGCAAGCTCGGTCTTAAACAACTTCTGCTGTGCGGTTAGAAGTGCGGAAGGAAGTCTTGCTTCGCACTCCTTTCCTAATTGTAACATTACGTTTCTCACTTCTGCAAACCAATTCTGTCCACATAGCTCACGCCCAGCTTCTAGGCCGTTTACAAGATAGACAGCTGCACGAGCTAATGTAGCAGGACAACCCTCTGCTACTAACGTTTGACAGATAAGGTTCGGATCCTGCGGCGTAAATGGCACCATCTGTGAACGGGATTGAATGGTTGGCAGCATCGCTTGTCCATTCTCTGTAATCAGAATAGCCACTGCAGGACTTGTTGGCTCCTCCAAAAATTTAAGCAGGCTGTTGGCCGCTTGCACGGTCATCTTCTCCGCCTGCTCCATAATGTACACTTTCCGACCTGTAGCTTGGGTTCGATAGGAAAATTCGCGCTGAAGCTCGCGAATTTGATCGATCTTAATCGACTGCCCCTCTGGTGCAATAACATGCACATCAGGGTGGTTGCCGTGCTCAATTTTCCGACAAGAAAGACATTCACCACAAGCATCATCTGTCATGCGTTCACAGAATAACGCCTTGGTGAAGGTTAGCGCAGCAGCCATCCGACCCGTACCCTTCGGTCCACTGAATAAGTAAGCATGAGATACCTTGTCTGTGCGCAGACCATTTTGCAATATTTTCTTAGCTCGATCCTGTCCGAGAATTTGTTCAAACGACATGTTATGCGTATTCCTTCCATATATATAACCAGAATGCGATACGGAGCAAGAAGCTCTGCTCTAGTCACGGGATATGGGGAAATTGCCCTAGCTTGACTAGAAGCACAGGTTAATCAGCATCCCGCGAATTTCCCCTACTTTATGAAGCAGATCAATTTTACCTTGCTCCGTCTCCAGCAGATGATCCGCTAATTCAATGAGAGCACTGTCAATCTCATCGACAATCTGATATCGCTTGCTTCTGCCGCGTCGATCCCATCCACGCGTTTCCCGAATTTTCAGGTTCCGCCGTACTGTATCCTCCAAAAAACGCTTCACCATCATTCGGTACATGCGAAGCTCACGAATCGTCATGGACTTCGACAGTCGTTCCCCTTGCTGATAAATATCCTGCAGCCTCTGCTGCAGCTCATCATTGCTCGCTTGATCATGACGATTGTTCATCATGTCCGCAAAAGACTTGTGCTGGACAGGCTTAGTTACAGATTCCCCCATACGCACATCCGTGCCAAAGGGGCGAAATCCAGGGTTAATTTTCACTCCATATCACCTGCAATCGTTCGCTTCATAGTATGATTCGATTGAAATCCATCCATCTGCGGATTACTTCTATTATATCGTAATATTACGGACGAAATGTTAAAAATGCTCGAACCGCTCTACTGGGAGCACAAACACGGTCGCTCCCCCTACCTGTACTTCGACAGGTAGCGGCATATAAGAATCCGAAGTACCACTGAGCGGAGTCACTGGGGTGACAAGCTGATCTCTCACCTTACAGTTGCTGCGGATGACATTCAGGACGGTGCTCACTTGATCATCCTCCACACCTATCATGAACGTCGTATTGCCTGCACGCAAAAATCCACCCGTACTCGCCAGCTTGGTCGCTCTAAAATTCGCCTTTACTAATGCACCGGAAAGTCGATTGCTGTCTTTGTCTTGTACAATGGCCACAACCATCTTCATGCCTGGTCATCCTCCTTAAAATATAGTTCTTGGCATCCCTGTTTGGAATGATGTTACTTATTTATACATCCGACCTGCAAAATCCTGCGTTCGCTCACATAAAAAGTCGAACATTTGCCCACTTATTTGCGTTAGCGACTGTGTAGCATCCAATCTCACAATCCGTTCCGGCTGCTGCTTAGCAATTCGTTCGTACCCTTCGCGCACTGCTTCGTGGAATGTAAGCTTCTCTTTATCGAGTCGGTTCACTTCACGAGCCTGATTGGCAGCAATTCGATCCAATCCAGCCTGTGGATCAATATCTAACCAGAATGTAATATCCGGCATTGTATCGTGAATCGCGAATCGATTGATTTCCCATACATCTTCTATCCCGAGTCCTCGTGCGTAGCCTTGGTAGGCAAGCGAGCTGTCAACAAATCGGTCACATAAGACGATTGCTCCCTGCTCTAAGGCTGGAATAACAACTTCCACAAGATGCTGTCTGCGGGCAGCTGCGTAAAGCAATGCTTCTGTTCGAGCATCCATCTCCGTATGCTCAGGATCGAGGATAATGCTGCGAATCTTCTCGGCAATGCGGACTCCTCCTGGCTCCCGAGTGACTACGACATTCACTCCTTGCTGCCGCAGCTTATCCGTCAGCAGTTCAATCGCGGATGACTTGCCTGCTCCTTCTCCACCTTCCAGTGTAATGAACCACCCGGGACGTTCTGCTCGTTGCTGCTTACTCATATCTATTCCTCAATTCCCTTCTCTTCTTCAGTATCCACAATACGAATCGTTCGCAAGGATTCATCCTCTGCGTCATGGCACTTAGCTCCGGCATGTGCAAGCATGATCAGCTGTTGTGCTACATCCTCTGTAATAATCTCACCCGGATAAAGTAATGGAATGCCCGGCGGATAAGGAATCACCGACTCTGCTGCCTTGTGCCCAATTGCCTCCTGCACAAGTACTTGCTTCGGTCGTACAGGCTCTTGTTCATATATCGAGAAGGATACAGGCTCAGAGAACAATCGATGCCCGTCAGCCATCACAATCGGATGTGCAGACGCATCAGTAATCTCCATATAGGTACCCGCCTGTATCTTAGTATATGGAGTGTTGTTGTCCAACGTCACAGCAACCGCTTGCAATGCCCTAATTAATCGCTTCGCATCCTCTAATGTGCTGCCTAGACTGAATACGAGCACCGTATGACGCAAATCGGCCATCTCGGCAATACACCCATGCAGAGCAAGCTGATCTAACAGCTTATAACCGCTGCACAGTCTCTCCCTGCATCGAATCGTCACCTTGAAGGGATCAAGACTGCAATAGGCGGACTGTGAATGAGTGCTTTGTATCTCTATAACCTCAAATGCGTCCAGGTTAGCCAGCGCAGCTCGTACGAGCTGCACCGCCTTCAGACCCTCCTCAAACGCCTCTTGCCCGTTTCGCGCTATATAATAGCGGCTGATATCAAGCGATGCCATTAAAGGATAGGAAGGGCTAGAACTCTGCAGCATCGTAAGCAGTTTCTTCAGCCTTGCTCGATTAAGCATAGCTCCTTGAACGTGAAGCATCGCACTCATCGTCATGCCGCCAAGCATTTTATGTGTTGACTGTACAACACCGTCCGCACCTGCCTGCAGAGCGGATTCTGGAAATGCGGGATGGAGCCCATAATGTGCTCCGTGTGCCTCATCCACCAGCAGTGGGATATTATAACGATGAGTAATAGCCACAAGTTGACGGAGATCAATCCCCATTCCATAATAATTCGGATTCGTCACGAATACAGCCTTCGCTTCTGGGTATGCCTGAAGTGCCTGCTCTACCGCATCACTGGTCGGTGCAGTAGCAAGACCGCTTGCAGCATCCATCTGTGGTGTAAGGAATACAGCTCTTGCACCTGCCATCGTAAGCCCGTGTAATACAGACTTATGCACGTTGCGCTGTACGAGCACAATATCGTTCGGCTGAATACAGCAGCTCATAAGGAGTGCAATATTGCCAACCGTACTGCCCCCTACAAGAAAGTGAGTCTCTTCAGAACCGAACAACTTCGCAGCTAGCTGCTGTGCCTCTGCAATCGCTCCTGTCGGATGATGCAAATCATCTGTACCTTCTACTTCTGTCACATCAATCGATAACAGCTGTGACATCCTCTGAAGCAGCATACTCCATTCTCCCTGCTCAGATAAGGAAAGCCCCACTTGCTCATACCAATGTCCATCCTTATGACCTGGTACATGGAAAGATGCGTGCCGGTTTCTATTATATTGAAGTAAAGCTTCCACAAGTGGCGCCCGCAGTTGCTCTTGTACATCAAACGCCAAGTGAGAAGTCCCCTTACGTATATTCATCAAGGTTGCCCCTTTATTATTGCTTCATTTATTGTAACGTAAATTGTGCGCTTCTTCATCTGTTGTTCAATAAAAAGCAAAAAGAGCCCACTGAATCGGGCCCTAACGAGTAAGCAAATCGAGGGGAGCTATCTTACACATTCGTGTGCAGCCATAATCGCTTTAGCTTATGAATGAAGAATGAATATTTCAGATCCTGCACATCGGTCTTAACCATTTCTTGCTCACATGCTGTACAAATAAACTGATTGACGACCATTATGCCGTCATTCGTCGCTTCACCGCACACAATGCAGTGTGTATCCTGACGTTCCATGTCAATCCCACCTTTAGCGGTTATATGATAAGTATGCCCGTAACTCTATGGATATATACCAGTTTCATAGCCGGTTTCAAATGTTTTTATATATGTATGATGGATTGATGGTATTGGTGTTTGTACGGTTTGAACCCTTTTTCAACATTTTTGATCTTCATTAGATTCTTCTTCAATTTCTATCCCTTCTACATTTTCATAGAATAAATACCGATATATAAATTATTGTTCAACTTGAAAAGGAGGGTTCGCTCAATGTCAACCATACGCAATGAACAAATGGAGCGAACATTTTATCATTATCAGCTGCTGAAGAGAGTTCGTCTAGCGAAGCCTTTCATCATTGCCTTTTCCACGTTAGCTGCACTGTGTATCGCAGTCGCACTGTACCAACATAGCCTCCTTGGTATCGGCTATGTCGCTGCTTCTTGTGTGCTCATTGCATGGCTCCATTATGTAATAGGCCGATCCATCTTCATCGTAGATCGGTACACATATAAAGGGAGATGGGCTTGGCGGTGGCGTATGCCATGGATTGGTTACTTGCCACTCCCACAGCAATTCATCAGCCTAAGATATCTCACAAAAATTATGCTGCATACGACATCCATTACGTTTTTAGTCATTCTTATTTTATGCCCATGGCTTCCATTGGAGCTCACTTTGTTGAATGTGTTCTGGCATTTATGGCTGCTGTCTCCACGCTGGTATTGCCTATTGACGATGCGCGCTGTCGACTCAAGTGGACTCGTAAAAGTCAACGAAATGGACATATGCCTGTACAAAGCGTAAGCATATAAGAAAAAGCCGATTGCTGCTAACCTAAATTAGGCACAAGCATTCGGCTTTTTTACATACCTATATTAGGTATAGATAAAAAAGACCACCGTCGAGATGTCTCAACAGTGGTCTTTAATTGCTTGGCGACGTCCTACTCTCCCGGGACCCTGCGGTCCAAGTACCATCGGCGCTGGAGGGCTTAACGGTCGTGTTCGGGATGGG